>JAKSRB010000124.1 GCA_024403825.1 Ruminococcus sp.
TATATTCACGATTTTGATGCTGCACAAATCCGTTGGCTTATGGATGCAGTCCTGTTTTCAAGAGAGATTCCTGTAAATGAATGCAAAGGTCTTATTGAGCAAATAAGTAAACTTGGAAATATTGATTCACGTAAAAAGCTTTCCAGGAATATTGGTAATCTTAATTTAATTGCCATGGATAAGATTGCCAACCCACAGCTCCTGCTCAATATTGAAATAATTGATGAAGCAATAGAAAAAGGAAAACAGATTGCTTACATTTATAATGATTATGGCAAAGACAAAAAATTACACCCTCGCCTTGACTCTGAAGGCAATCTTGTAATGCGTATTGTGAATCCATATTCAATGCTCGCTTCCAATGGCAGGTATTATATGGTATGCAATTATGATGAATACGATAACGCAACCAACGTAAGAGTCGATAAAATAACAGACATTGAACTGTTAGATACACCTGTCAAACCTAAAAAACAAGTAAAAGGGCTTAAGAGTACTCCTTCCACAATAGCTGAACAGATATATATGCAACCCGGTAAACCTGAAAGAGTTGTATTTAAACTGACAAATAACGACAGACTTGTCAGTGAAATGATAGACTGGTTTGGTAACAGCATTAAATTCACAGGTGAAGATGATAAAACAATAACCTGTGAAGTAAAGTCAAATCTGAATGCAATGAAATTCTGGGCAATGCAGTATTCAGATCATGTAGAAATAATAGAACCTGAACAGTTACGTGAAAATATCAGAGCCTCTATGCGCTCAGCCTGGAGAAAATATAACGATGGCAAAGATAGCCTTATAGAATCAAATGAGGGCATAAAGAAGCTGATTTCAGAATGGGAAATGCTGTGCAATAACCTATCTAAAAGAAAAGAAGAAGAATGTGTCTTTGACCTCAAAGCTCTTGAAAATCTGGTTAAGCAAACTCATATTATCCTTCTTCCCTTCTTTGGCCAAAAACTTGAAGGTCAGTATGCAGAGCTTATGTTGAGCCTTAAAGGATTAAATAGAATGGTATATAATCATAGAATATCAGATGCCTATTGTACCTCCCTTATCATGAAGGCCCTTATTGATGAAGTTGAATACGCTAAAAGAAAAGCAATAAGCAAAATACCTGAAGATGTATTGCCAATAAGTATACATACTGAAGATGATGGGCATATAAGGGTGGATATTGATATCAATAACTTTGAAGAAGATTATCTTACCTTGAAGCAATATACAGATAAGAATGCTGAAAAATATAAGCAAATGCGTAGTGTGTTCAGCGAAAAGGCTAAAGAAAGAATGAATGAAATAGCTGCACAACGCAGAAAAGAAAGATAAAAAGCAAATTAAAGCAATATACGGCAGAAACTATTACAAAAAGAATTATAAATAACAATAAAAATATAAGAATTGAGGCGTTATTATGGAAAATGTACGAGTTTGGTTTGTAAGATGCAAGCCTTTTAATCCAAATAATAGAGACAGCAAGGAATCTTCGAGCTTTCAAGAAGACTGTATTGATGATAAAATATTTGGTATGGGATGGTATGATAAAAGGTTTTCCGAGCATGTAGGAAAAGAAATCAATGATGAGTTAGTGAATAGTTTTCGTGGTATGAAAAGGATTGGCGCATTTACGCGAGCACAAAGACAGTACTTACAAATGGAAATCGGTGATGTTGTTTTAGCAAAATTAAATAAAAAATATTATTATGGTAAAATTGATTCTAAGCCTATTTTGTCTAATGATGATAAATTCACGTGGTGCTCAAAAGTTAAATCGTGGACTCTTTACGGGGAATACAAAGATTTACCAAGTCATGTGAGAGGTTTGCTATCCAGTCAACCTTTTCGAAATACAGTTGCTGAAATAACCGGTCTTGCTGCATTAACAATAAAAGAAAAAGCAGGCATAGTTGTTGAAAGCAAAGCAAAACTGACAGACAAAAATTTTGTTGAAGCCCTTGGTCCCGATGATCTTGAGGACTTAGTTGCCTACTATATGCATAAAAATAATGAAGGGTATACTTTTTTACCATCATCATGCAAAACAAACACTCCTGAAATTGAATACATAATGTATAATCCAGAAACCGACAAAAAAATCTGCTGTCAAACAAAAGTAAATGCAAAAATAGATGAAGAAATATACAAGGCTGAAACATACGATGATTTTGAGAAGATTTATCTCTTTTCCGGTAAGGGATATAGAAATTCCTGTGAAAGAAGAATTATAGAAATAGACCAAAAAGATCTATTTGAATATTTCAAAGAGAACAAATATTTTACCAATCTTGTGAGTCAATATTTTGATGTTAGTATATAGGAATTATATTTCAAATAAACCCCTTGATACA
>JAKSRB010000125.1 GCA_024403825.1 Ruminococcus sp.
AAATAGCATCAGGAGTATCGTACCCACGTCCTTTTCATAATAAATAAAGCACGGAAATACGCTGTATTTCGTATTTCCGTGCTTCCCGTAACCTTTAAAATTACGCATTAATTGTTGGTGGAGGCGATGCGCCCCCATCCTGTTTTGCGTATTTTTCCGTTTTCCTAACTGCGACAGTACGCATTTGCGTGGTTTGACGACACTGTTTTTAATTGGGGGAGGGGTACCCTCCGCGACTTTTTTATTGTGGTAATTATTGCCTTACAATATTAAAATCTATTGTTGATTTTGTTTATCGTAAACTGCCTGTAAGTTTTATAAGCGTTCTTCCACCTTTATTAAACCTCTAAAACCATTTTCACAGTAAATAATCTGATGTTGCAGACTACTTCTCAGATAAATATCTTTGAATAACATCAAGCATTTCAGCTGCATTTTCATACTGTATCCTTGCATCTTCAGCTGATACAATATAGAAATCATCATAGTCACAGTTATTTCTTATCTGAAATGCATTCTGCAAATATTTTGAATATTTTTTATCAAATGTTCCGTTTTTGATATATTCTTTCTGAAAATATGCTATTACTCCGGCATGCTTTGAAAAATCGACTGCATCAGTCGCAAGTACAGCTCTTACTGCAGAAAAAATAGCATAGTATGAACGACCTATAGAGTCCTTATACTGACCTGCATCAAGTAAGAGTTTTGATGAATACAGTCTTTCTACAGCCATATCAAGTCTGTATTTTACTAAATCATCCAATCTTTTTGCCCTCCATAGCTATATTTCTATAATACGGAAGATTAGATTTATATTTGTTATAATCATTAAACGGTATAACCGTTGGCGAAATGACAACATCATTATCAAAGCCAATTTCCGCTGCCTTATCCCATACTATTTTTAATTTTTCCTGAAGATCACTTCTTTCACCATGCACAATTGCTGTAACATCTATGTCTGATTCGCTGTCAAAATCACCTCTTGCATAAGAGCCATACAGCAGTATTTCAACAATATCATCGCCAAAAACAGTTTTATATGATTCGACTATCTGAGTTTCAATAATAAAAAGCTGAGATTCTGTACACATTTTCGTAACCTCCTTTTTTCTGTTATCATCATTATATCATGAGGAAATAGTGTATGCAATATCTATCTATGAATTATCTGATTTTAAAATTTCAAACTCGGCGTCAGGTGTATCTACTCACATTTTCAATACCATAAGTATATCCTGTACTTACGCATTTTGCAGTATTACCGGTTAATGTCAGAATATTACTTCTGCAACCTGAGGTCATAGTCAAATCAGCATCTCCTTTTCAAATGTTACTTACTCCAACTTGAAATAATCCGGCTCAGTGTTCATCTTATCAACGGATGAAGTTTATTTATAAACTATCTCACATATATTATTATAAATGACTCCATATTGCTCATTGTATTCATCTAAAAGTTTATTAAACATTTGTGCATCATGAGGCAGTTTATTAGTCATTCTTTCCCATCCTGTGATTTCAATCACTCGAGGTAATTTACCCAGTCCAGTAATAGCATCCCAAAATGCATCCCAGTTCAATCCGTAAAAATCAGGAAAATTCATTTTGTTTTTTAAAAGCATTTGAAAATCCCTGCCTGATTCAATATCATTAAGATCCAATTGTACTATTTCATTATACTTCAACTCAAGATTATCTGCTGCATAAGAATACACTTTTTCCCAGAATAAATCATAATCATTGCATATAGCCAGCCTACAATAGCAATTCTCCAAATCTGAATCATTTGAATTCTCATTCAGATTAGATAATGCTTCGGCTTCATCTGTCATACCTGTTTTCATTAATACTTTGATCTCAAAATCATATGATTTTGCCAACAGTCCTTCCATCTGCAGGTCAGTGTCATAATCAATAATACAAATTATATCCCGTATCCATTCCGGATAATTATCCAGAATATCTCTCACATCTGAATTACTATAAATGTCCGCCATCGCATTAACAAAATCATAACCTGAATTACTGTTCAATAATGCATCATCAATAAAACTCACTGCCAGTATTCTCACTTTCCATTGATCGTTATAATTGTAATGAATCCCCTGATTATTTAGAAATCAAAAGATACCTGAGTACCTCTTTTAATAGCCTCAAGTATCAGGTGATGCAAATGTTCTATATCTTTATTGTTATTAGTACTTTTAAAATTACGAATTGTTGTTTCTGCAATTATTA
>JAKSRB010000126.1 GCA_024403825.1 Ruminococcus sp.
AGGATGTGCCTCCATTTGATATTGAGGAAGATATTTACAGAGAATGGGCAAAGCTTTTACGAGACGAAATAAAGCCTGATTTAATGATTTGCGGTCATACCCACAAAAAGGCAATTTACCCTGTTGGGTGTGATTATGACGATTATGGTCAGCCCTGCCCCATTGTAGTAGGTGCTGAAACAAAGCGCTCTAATTTCTTTATTGGCGCTGGTTTTGAATTTATAGGTAAAAAATGCAAAATAACATTTACTGATGATAAGGGTAATAAAGAAGAAAATATAATAAACTTATAAGATTATTTGATTGGTTTTAGGAGAAGCCGTATGCTTGGAGAAAGAAACAGGTTTTATAAATCTGTTCCATATACAGCATCGGTACAAATTCCAATGGTAATAGCAGGTGCTGACATAAGAAAGGGTGTTACCTGTGATGCTTTTGTGCAGTTAAGTGATTTAGCACAAACAATAGCAGAAATTGCTGATACATCAATGCCAAAGGATGTTGATTCGTTTAGCTTGCTCTCATTAGCAACAGATAAAAATGCAAAATCATCAAGAGATTATATAACCTCTGCTCTTTATCCAAGCAAAAGAAAAGAATAAGGATTGGCGATTGGTTATTAAGGATAATTTCAAATTGATTGATTATCTACAAACAGGAGAAATTGAGCTTTGCGATTTGGAAAACGATCCTAATGAGAGTGAAAACATATCAAATGTGAATATAGAAATGGTACAAGCATTATTACCATTACTACCTAAATACCCAAATTAATTAAGGAGTAGAAAATGAAGTTAAAAAAAATTATTAAAATAGCGATTTCTTTAGTTGTTGTAGCTGCAATAATAGTTGGTGGATACTTCGTTATTAATTCTGTTCATAATAACAAGCTACTAAAAGAATATGAAGCAAGCTATCAAGGAAAGCCAGCTGGTATGACAGTTACTGCACATAGTGGCAGTATGAATACGCAACAAAATTCTATTGAGGCAATCAAGGTTGGAATGGAAAATGCTGAAATTGTTGAAATGGATATTAATTTTGACGAAAATGGTGTTCCTGTTCTTTCTCACGAAAAACCAACTGGTGGCGAGGTTACACTTGATGAGGCATTTGCAGTAGTTGCCACAGGTACAGCTAAAGTCAATATGGACTTAAAGGATGTAAATGGAAACCTTGAAGCTGTATATGAAACAGCAAAGAAATATGCTTTGCTTGAACGAGTGTATTTTACAGGCATTAAAGAAGAGCATGTTGACACCTTCAAAAAGGCAAATATCGATATACCTTATTTTGTGAATATCAACATTGATAAGAAGAAAAACACAGACCCAGAGTATATTAACGAAATTATTAGTAAGCTTGAAGCTTCTGGTGCTATTGGTTTGAATGTTAATTATAAATTAGCAAGTGCCGAGCTTACAAAAATGGTTCAAGATGCAGGCTTCAAGGTTTCTTATTGGACTGTTGATAATAAGCTGGATATGTATAAAATTATGAGCTATAAGCCAAACAATATGTCAACTAATTATCCAGATGTAGTTAATAATTTAAATAAATAGTGCAGTATTATAAACACTGGTAATAGCGATTTAGTAATTATAACCGTAGTTGTTGAAAAATAGAATTGATTTTGTTTATCCTATAAATCTCATTTTACAAGGTTTGCACAAATAAAAATTTACAAACCTTTGAATTAATGGCAGGGAACAATATAAAAAATAATAATCGCTCATCTAATATTAAAAATGTAAAGTTTTATGTTTGCCCAATATGCGGTAATATCATTACCAGTGTTGGAGAAGCTGTTGTTTGCTGCTGTGGAGTTAATTTGCCACCCTTAGAGCTTGAAAGCAATTGCGACAATCATATTATGACAGTTGAAAATATAGAAGATGAAATATATCTGCATTCTGACCACCCAATGACAAAGGAGCATTATATTTCTTTTATAGCTGTTATTCGTGATAACACATGTGAACTGATAAAGCTATACCCCGAAGGAAGCTGTGAAGCGAGAGTAAGATTTGGCAGAATAAAGCATATATATTTTTACTGTAACAGAGACGGCCTCTTTAAGCTGTTGTGATATTTAAGTAATATGTAAAAAATAAAGGACTAATGGAGTTTTCCATTAGTCCTTTTAGTTGAAGCTATGTTTTAAATTATAAATCTATTATTATACTTTCAACAACATCAGGATTTTTGCAGATGGCAAATACAACCATATTGCCGTATG
>JAKSRB010000127.1 GCA_024403825.1 Ruminococcus sp.
ATAACACTTTTATATCTTTTATTCAAGGTGCATATTTCACGAATATAAATATATTTTTTGTGGTTTTTAACTATTTATTGTGAATATTAACAGCTATAAATTTACCAAACATAATAATAACAAATGTAGAAAAAATGAAAAGACCGGTATCGCAAAATACCGATCCTTTCATACAATAGGAGTTCTATATGAAAAAATTCATAAAGGAAATAGCTTAGTTTTACATTGATGTGATAATATCATCAATAGTCTTTCCCGGAGGAATCATTGGTAATACATTTTCATCAGGACTAATAAGACAATCTATTACAACCGGCTTTTTAAGTGCAAATGCCTTTTCAAGAACAGGTTTGATTTCGTCCTCGCTTGAAATTCTCATACCCTCAATGCCAAATGAATTTGCAAGAGCCACAAAGTCAGTAGCTCTGTGAGGGTCTGTCTGAGAAAATCTTCTGCCATAGAATAATTTCTGCCACTGACGAACCATTCCAAGTACACTGTTATTCATTACGATTACTACAACAGGTAAATCATAGGATTTTAGAGTTACAAGCTCATTGAGATTCATATGGAAGCTTCCGTCACCTGTGATAAGGACAACACGCTTATCAAGATTTCCCATCTGAGAACCGATAGCGGCACCCATACCAAATCCCATAGTGCCAAGACCACCTGAGGTGATAAAGGTTCGAGGAGCTTCAGCTTCATTGTACTGAGCCGCCCACATCTGGTGCTGACCAACATCTGTAGCCATAATGTCATCATCAGCCATAATTTCGTTAAGAGCCTCAAATACATCCTTTGAACTGAAATATCCGTCACCAAGAGCAGGCTTGATTTCAATTTCTTTTTTCCATTTATTAATAGTTTCAATCCATTCAGCGTGGTTCTGCTGTTCAATGCCGTCTGCAAGTGAAGTAAGAATTTCCTTTATATCGCCAAGTATGTATTCGTCAACCTTAACATTCTTGTTGATTTCCTTTTCGTCAATTTCAAGCTGAACGATTTTAGCCTGATAACCGAATTTTTCTCTGTCACCTGCAACTCTGTCAGAAAATCTTGCACCAGCCGCAATAATAAGGTCACATTTGCCTGTAGCCATACCTGTTTCATAACCGCCATGCATTCCGATATTACCCATACAAAGCGGATGACTTGCAGGAATACAGCCAAGTCCCATAAGTGAACAGCACACAGGAGCATCAATAAGCTCAGCAAATTTTGTAAGCTCAGCAGATGCATCAGCACTGATAATTCCACCGCCTGCGTATATAATAGGCTGAGAAGAATTTTTGATAATTTCCTGAACAGCCTTAATGCTTTCAGGGTTAGTAATTTTTATAATTTCAGGCTGTGCAGGAGCTAAAGCAGAAAATTCTGCCTTATTTGAGGTAACATCCTTAGGAATATCCACAAGAACAGGACCTTTTCTTCCGCTCTGAGCAAGAGTAAAGGCTTTGCGGAGAGCATCAGCTAAATCCTCGACCTTTTCAACAATAAAGCTTGCCTTAGTAATAGGCTTTACAATTTTAACAATGTCAACTTCCTGAAAGCTGTCACGACCAAGCTGGTCGGTGGTAACATTAGCAGTAATAGCAACCATAGGAATACTGTCGATATTAGCGGTAGCAAGACCGGTAACGATATTAGTAGCACCCGGACCTGAGGTAGTAATAACAACGCCAGTTTTGCCGGTAGAACGGGCATAGCCGTCAGCGGCATGAGAAGCACCCTGTTCATGAGCAGTAAGAATATGATTAATTTTATCGCTGTACTTATAAAGAGCATCATAGGTATTGAGAGCGGCACCACCAGGATAACCAAAAACGGTGTCAACACCCTGCTCAACAAGACATTCGCAGATAATTTCCGCACCTGTAAGCAACATTTGAATTTTCCCCTTTAAATGTATAAAATAAAAAATATAATAATATTAAGAAATACAAATATAATTGTACCGAATTAAGCAGAAAATGTCAAGTAAAATGTAAAATTGGCGAAAAA
>JAKSRB010000128.1 GCA_024403825.1 Ruminococcus sp.
TTCTGCAATGTTCCAAGACTTGCACACTTTAAATATGCATTAATAAATCCGTCAAGCTCGCCGTCCATTACTGCCTGAATATTGCCTGTTTCAAAGCTTGTGCGGTGGTCTTTTACCATTGTGTATGGCATAAATACATATGAACGAATCTGAGAACCCCATGTGATTTCCTTTTGTACACCCTTAATGTCCTCAATCTTTTCAAGATGTTCTCTTTCTTTGATTTCAACAAGCTTTGATATAAGCATTTTCATTGCCACATCTCTGTTCTGATATTGGCTTCTTTCTACCTGGCTTGCTACTACAATTCCTGTTGGAATATGTGTTAATCTTACGGCTGATGAGGTCTTGTTTACCTTCTGTCCGCCTGCACCACTTGCACGATATACATCCATTTTTATATCCTCTGGTGCAATATTAACCTGTATATTGTTATCAATTTCGGGCATAACCTCTAATGATGAAAAGCTTGTGTGTCGTCTGCCTGCTGAGTCAAATGGTGATACTCTTACAAGACGGTGTACACCAGCCTCACTCTTTAAGTAGCCGTATGCATTTTCTCCTTCAATTAATAAAACTGCACTTTTTAAGCCTGCTTCGTCACCGTCAAGGTAATCAACTTCTTTTACCTTGAAACCATGTGCCTCTGCCCATCTTGTGTACATTCTGTACAGCATTTCAGCCCAGTCCTGAGCCTCTGTTCCGCCTGAACCTGCGTGGAATGTCAGAATTGCATTGTTTTTATCATATTCGCCTGTCAATAAGGTTTGCAATCTCTGCTTTTCAAGACTTTCCTTTACAGCCTCAACTTCACTTAATGCCTCGTCAAGTAAGGTTAAATCTTCTTCTTCATTTGCAAGCTCAATTAATGCTGCTGTATCCTCATATTTTGCAACAAGACCTTCATATGCTTCAACCTTTCCCTTTAAAGCTCCGGTCTTTTGCAAAATCTTCTGTGAGTTTTCAACATTATCCCAAAATCCAGGTTCTGTTGCCTTTAATTCAAGCTGTTGAATTTCTGACAACATTCCTTTCATTCCAAGGGCATCAGATAAGTCGTCTATTTCAGGCTTTAATGCCTGTAAATTTAATAGTAATTCCTCAAATTGTACCATAGTATTTAACCTTTCATTATTTTTAGTTAATTGTTTTTCTTTTAATCAAGAATTTCTTTAAAATTTGCTATTTAATTATTATACCAAATTATACATAAAAAGTAAACTCAATTTTTGAATAATATTATGGTTGCATTTGTCAGAAAAATTTGATATAATTTAAACTGTATAAGAGTATATGGAGGATGTTATGGATTTTACAAAGTATAAATGCCCTGTCTGTGATAAGCAGTTTGAGAAGGATGAGGACATTGTAGTTTGTCCTGAATGTGGTACGCCTCATCATCGTGGGTGTTATGAAATTGAAAATCATTGCTTTTATGAGGACAAGCATTCTGAGGATTTTTCGTTTGAAGAATTAGAAAACGAAAATAATGTTGCTGATAGTGACGGTACGGTTATTTGTCCAAGATGTAAAACTGAAAATCCAAAAGATTTCTTTTACTGTAAACATTGTGGTATGCAGCTTTTTGGTGAAAATAATAACTCTGCAAATCAGAATACTAACAATGAAATTCCAAATTATCAGCAATTTAATCAGTTTGACTCAAACGGAATGCCTGGATTTAACGCAAGCTTTATTTTTGACCCAATGGCAGGGCTTGACAGCAATATGCCGTTTGAGGATGATGTAAATGCAGGTGAAATGGCTAAATATGTCGGAAAAAATACTCAGTATTTTCTCAGAGTATTCAACAGAATTAAAACCTTGAAAACATCAAAATTTAATTTTGCGGCTTTTCTGTTTCATGGTGCATATTTTCTGTATAGAAAAATGTACATTTTAGGAGTTATACTGTCTGTTTTGATTTTAGGGCTTATGGTAGGCGAGGCTTATATAAAAACACTTCCTGATTATCAGAATCTTTTT
>JAKSRB010000129.1 GCA_024403825.1 Ruminococcus sp.
TAAGTATATCTGTAACGGCCATCACATCACAGACAGAATTACCAATATTCTTTTCCTGAAAGATTCGGATTTCATCACTTGTTGCTTTCAGGTATTCAATCAGTATTTTTCTTATTTCATTATCTTTCACAAAACGACGCCCCTTCTGATTACTAATAAATACAACTACATACTACACACCTCTGTGGCACAAAAAATGACCATAACTTATGGTTCAATAGTGTCGCAGAGTTTTTTATTTTGTGTGCATTATAGTTTTAGCAATGGGGCGTTTTTGGTATATGTTATCAGATATTATGTAATTGAAAGATAAATGGAATTAACGGAGGTAAGGATATGAATAATGGTATTAAAACATCAGGCGGCTATATTTTTGAGGACGATTGTTTTTCTGCTGTCCTCTGCCATGATTTCGGAGAAATGACTGATGAGCAGCGTGCAAGGCTCTGTGCAAGACAAATCAGTATTTTTAATTTCGACATTATTCCTGAAGAGATACAGGCCTTTGTAAATAAATGGCAGAGCAAAATTAGAGATGAAAAATACAAATCAACTTGCTATATCAAAAACGCAAGGATTGAGTTTGGCTATGGTGACAGAGTTTATGCCATTACCCCCAAAACATTTTTTGTAGTTGATGGCACCATTGAGGCTGCGGCAAATGACATACTTTATGAGCTGAAAACAATGGGCTGTAACTACGGCAGATATACAGGATATCTTGATTGAGGTGATTACAATGTATAAAAACTGCGAAATTTTCAACCATTTATTCAAGCCTGACAATGGCTTGAACATAATCGGAGCAAGACCTTCTATGGGTAAAACAACGCTTATGCTTCAGGCGGCTTTATCAGGCCCTGAAAACGCCCTGGTCTATTCCCTCGACGCTCCTTTTGAAGTTATTTACAACAGAGTAAAACACATAAAAGAAACCATAAATTGCAGTTCAGATAAATCTATATATGTCCGTGATGATCTGTTTACCATTGAAGAAATCTGCCGTGATGCACAGAGCCTGAACGGGATTATTTTTATTGACTGCCTGCAGAATATAAAATCAAGCAAAAAATTCAATAATATTAAGGCTGAAAGAAGATATATTGCCGCCAGATTAAAAGCTTTAAGCCATGATAAGTGTGTAATTGTTTTTTCACAGATAAACCGTAATGCAGAAAAAAGGCAGGGTCATATTCCCCTGCCCAAAGATATTCGTTTTTATGAAAACATTGATAAATATGCTGATGATGTTCTGACATTCGTTCACGACGATTATTACCATGAATCAGATAAAGAATACTGTAATGCAAGGTTTTATTACTATTGCGATAACTACAAATACTGCTTTTCCATTGATAGAAATAATATAACCGGCACTTTTCTGATTAAGTAAAAAAACATGTTACAAACACTATAAAAAGCACCCGAATTGTTAGTATAGATTACAAAGTGAAGAGAGGTAAATAATATGATTAAGATTTATGAATCAGATTCTCTTATGGAGATGGCAAAACTTGGAAAAGTAGGTAAATACTATATATCTATTTTTTCAGGCGAGAGGGCAATTCCTCATTTACATTTTTATACCAATGAAAACGATATTAAAAATGGTGGAGCAATAAGGCTGGATAAGGCAGAGTATTTTCCTCACGGTGGAAATTATACAAAGAAATTAAATGCAAACGAGTTAGATGAATTTATCCAATGGCTTAATAGCTACAGTCAGGAATATAAGGTGTTGAATTATGAAATTACAACATATCAAAACCTTTGTATATTATGGCGACAGAACAATCCCGACTTTATAAAGCTATTACCATATAACGCTGAACAACCAGACTACACAAAACTTAAATAAGGGATAAATATAATGATTAAAATAATTGAAGCCATAGCAGAAAAAGCTAATGAAATGTATTGGGAAATAATTTCGGATATAGAGTTTAACAGAAAAGACCCTAATT
>JAKSRB010000013.1 GCA_024403825.1 Ruminococcus sp.
TGATTGGTATAATGAATATGCAGAGTCAGCAGGAATATATTGGTGGAGTGGGGATAGTGCTCCAGAAGAATGGGCAGGTTATGTAGCCGAAAAATCTGATATTCCAAATATTTACTATTGTGATGTTCCAAAGAATGTAACAACAATAATTTGGAATAATACAGTTGATGGTGGCTCAAACTACGGGGACCCTATAATGAGTTGTGCTTATCAGACAGTTAATATACCAAGTGAATTTTATGAAGAGGGCGACAGCAGTGACTTATATCCTAAGGGACTTTTTTATGCTAATGGTGAACCAAAATTAAATTTTGATAATATGATTTATGTTATTACTTCAGAACCAGAGTATAGTTTTTGCTGTTTTCCTGAGATACCATATGTATTATATGGCGAATGGTATTTTTATTACGGAAATGGAAAATATGGAACAGAGCCAACACTTGAAATGGCTTTAGAAGATGGTGGTTATTATACTCAGCAACACTGTACTCCTGGAGTTACACCAAAGAGTTGTGATAAATTAGGCGATGTTAATAATGATGGAATAATTGATGTTTCAGATGTAACAGCAATTCAGTCATATTTAGTAGGAATTAATAGTAATAGTTTTATTAATAGAGATGTTATGGATGTAGATAATAGTGGTAGTGTTGATGTTATGGATGCAACAACTATCCAAAAATATCTTTGTCAGCTCATTAATGAATTAGGTTAAATTTTCAAGGCAATGCTATGTGTTTTTATGCAAAGCATTGCCTTAAATTATAAATTTGTATCAATTTACTAATTAAAATTATATTATGCAAATGATTTTATTTAATGTAATTTAAACGGTAAAAATTATATAATTTTATTGTTAAAATAACTAAAAAGGAATTACTTTTATTGTGCAATTAGTAGATTGAATAAATCTGAATATTTTGGTATTATTAAAGTGTAATATGGTGGTTTTTATAAAATCATCTTAATTTATGGTGGCTTGCCACCTCTTTGGTAATTTTATTTAGGAGTGAGAAAATGAACAGAAAAATTACAAGCGTTGTTCTTGCAATCAGTATGTTGGCTTCCTCTATTGCTGCTGGTACCGTAACCGCTAATGCAGTTACTAAAAATGACAGCAATTATGTTGCCACTGTTAAGGACAACTCTTCAGTAGGTGCTAATTATGGACTTACTGATAACATTCAGGATGGTACAATCTTACATTGCTTCAACTGGAAATACAGCGATATAGAGGCTGAGCTTCCTAATATTGCTGCTGCAGGATTTACTTCTGTACAGACTTCACCAGTACAGCCTGCTGATAGTCAGGGTGCATGGTATTGGCTTTATCTTCCAAGAGCTTTCGACATTGGTACTAATAATACAGGTGGTCCTGCTGAGCTTGAATCTCTGTGTAAAGCTGCCGAAAACTACGGCATTAAGGTAATTGTCGATGTTGTTGCCAACCACCTTACTGGTGACCATAACCTTATTCAGAACGATCTTAAGGATAGTAAATATTGGCATACTTTTGGTTCAGTATCAGGTGCTCAATGGAATGACCGTTACGCTGTAACTCATGGTGATATTGGTATGGCTGACCTTGCTACTGAAGATTCATATGTACAGCAGGTTGTTAAAAATTATATTCTCAAATTAAAGGGAATAGGCGTTGACGGTATTCGTTGGGATGCTGCAAAGCATATTGATACTCCTGCTGAATATGGCAGTCAGTTCTGGCCTACAGTTACTGCAACAGGTCTTTACAACTACGGTGAAATCCTTGGCGGACTTGATGATGCAGGTAATTCAGATAGATTTATTACCGAATATACAAAGTATATGAGTTATACAGATAACTACTATGGTTATCTCCTTCGTGAAGGCTTCAATAGCGGTAAGGCACCTACAGCTTATGCTAACTGGGCAGCTCGTACTGATGTTAAAGTTACAACTGACAAGTTAGTGTATTGGGCAGAAAGTCATGATACTTGGTCAAATGATACTGCATGGGGTTATTCATGGCATATGAGCCAGAATAATATCGACAGAGCTTATGCTGTTGCAGCAAGCCGTTATGGTGCTACAGCTCTCTACTTCTCTCGTCCATCAAGCCATGAACCAGAACGAATTATCATTGGCAACAAGGGTTCAACACACTTCACAAGCCCTGAGGTTGCTGCTGTAAACCACTTCCATAATGCTATGGTTGGTCAGAAAGAATATTACACAACCTCAAATAACTGTTCAGTAGTATGTCGTGAAAAGGGTGCAGTTATTGTTGCTGGCAGCGGTTCTAATTTTGATGTTAGCGTTACAAATGGTGGTGCAACTGTTGCTCCTGGTACATATACTGATGAAATTACTGGTAATACATGGACAGTTACTTCTTCAAGCATTTCAGGTAAAATCGGCAGCAGCGGTATTGCTGTAATCTATGACGCAAAAACAACTCCATCAGCTTCTGCTTCTGTAGGTACAGTAGGTGCTACTACAAAATACACAACAGATACTCTTTCTGTAAAGCTTTCGCTTAAGAATGCTACATCAGGTACATATTCTATTGATAATGGTACAGCTAAGACATTTACTGACGGCACAACAATTACTATTGGTAGTGCATCTGATGCTTTTGGTAAGTCACACACACTTAAATTAACAGCTACAGACGCTTCTACAGTTTCAGACCCTGTAACTTATACATATGTTAAGGCTGACCCTTCAGAGGTTCAGAAGCTTTATTTTGATAACACATCTTATAAGTGGTCAAGTGTAAATGCATACATTTATACAGGTTCAGGTGAAACAGCTAAAAATAATGCTGCATGGCCTGGTAAGGCTATGACTTACAATGCATCAACAGGTCTTTATGAGGTTGAAGTAAGTGAGGCACTTTCAAATGGTAAGGTAATCTTTACTGAAAATGCTACTGCAACTACAAATCGTTATCCTGCTGATATGCAAGAGGGTCTTTCAATCGGTGGTAAGTCAATGAAA
Source organism: Ruminococcus sp. (assembly GCA_024403825.1). Taxonomy (GTDB): domain Bacteria; phylum Bacillota; class Clostridia; order Oscillospirales; family Acutalibacteraceae; genus Ruminococcoides. The sequence continues at coordinate 2,983 of JAKSRB010000013.1, forward strand.
TTCTCATCTGGTAACAGCTGGACAGAATATACAGAGGTACCAACTACACCATCTTCATCTTCTACTACACCAGTACCTTCAAGCTCAGTACCTGCTGGTAATGTTCTTATCGGTGATGTAAATCAGGATGGCGGAGTATCTATATCAGATGCTACCGAAATTCAAAGACATATCGTTTCAATGGTTACATTAACTGGTGATGCACTCATCGCAGCAGATGTTGACCAGAGCAATAAGGTTGATGTAAAGGATGTTACCTGCATTCAGTATTTCCTTGTTGGCGATTCATCAAAGGCTGGTAAGTGTAATACTTATACAGGTGGCGGTATAAATCCAACTCAGCCTACACAGCAAACTCAGCCTACTCAACCAACACAGCCAACAGTTGCAGGAAACTTTGTATATTATCAGAACTCAAACAACTGGAGTACTCCATATGCTTATTATTGGAGTGACAGCAACAAGACTATGACAACATGGCCAGGTAAGGCAATGACAAGTGTTGGTAATGGTGTTTACAGCATCGAGCTTCCTGCTGATGCAAAGTATATCATCTTCAGCAATAACGGTGGTTCACAGACAGCTGACCTTACAATTCCAGCATTTGGACAGATTTATAAGAATAATTCATGGTCTGCATATAGCGGTGAAACTCCAACAACTCCATCAGGTGACGGTAAAACAATCTATTATACTGGCAACCTCAGCACACCATACGCTTACTATTGGAGTGACAGCAACAAAACTATGACAACATGGCCAGGTAAGGCAATGACAAGTGTTGGCAGCGGAGTTTACAGCATTACAATTCCGTCAGATGCAACATACATTATTTTCAGTAATAATGGTGGTTCACAGACAGCTGACCTTACAATTTCAGGCAACTACTATAACAATGGTAACTGGACAAATTACAACGGTTAATTTTATATAGTTGTTTTGATTAGCTAAAATTTTAGAAATCTCCCTTGAACTCAGGTTTGAGGGGGATTTTTTTGTGTAAAAAGCTATTTATTTTTCAAATAATCGGTTTTTGTTGTAAAAGCCAAAATTCTGTGTTATAATTTGGTTAATCTGTATGAATAATGTTTATTATTAGAAAGAAGGGCTAACCTTGAGAAAAATGACCCAACGCACTGTAGCAGTTGTTAATCTTAGTTTGCTTGAGCATAATATTAGAAATATCCGCAGTCGTCTGAATGATAATGTTGAAATTATGGCAGTTCTCAAGGGTGATGGATACGGACATGGTGAAAAGGGAATTTATCCTACATTAAAAAAATGTGGGGTTGAACGCTATGCAGTTGCTGTCTGGGAAGAGGGTGCCTCATTGCGTGAGGCAGGAGCAGTTGAGCCTATTTTATTGCTTGGCGATACCTGTGACGGACAGCTTGAAAATCTGATAAAATATAATCTTACTCCAACAATTTTTTCTGTAGATACGGCTGAAAAGCTTAATTTACTTGCAAAATGGAGTGGAGTTATCCAGCCTATAAATATAAAAATTGATACAGGTATGAGCAGAATTGGTTTTCCTGCCGATGATTCAGCTATTGAGCCAATAAAAAAGATTAGTGAAATGTCAAATCTGAAAATAACAGGAGCATTTACACATTTTTCAAGAGCAGATGAAAAGGACGGAGAAAGTGCGACATTTCAGTATAATAAATATCTTGAAATGGTTGAAAAACTTGAACAGGCAGGTGTGTCTATTCCAAGCAAGCACATTGCAAACAGTCCTGCAATTTTGCTAAGACCAGAAACTCAGCTTGATGCGGTTCGTGCTGGTGATATATTATTTGGATTATGCCCTATAGATGAAGAGGACTGGGAAAAGGAAGACCTCAGACAGATTATAAGCTGGTACACCTATGTTGTAATGATTAAGGAAGTGCCGATAGGTACAGAAGTGGGATATGGCGGAACTTTTGTCACAGAAAGACCTACCAAAATTGCGACTATACCGGTAGGCTTTGCTGACGGATACAGCAGACGACTTTCAAATATAGGCAAGGTTAAAATCAACGGAAAGGAAGCTCCTATAATTGGCAGAATATGTATGGACCAGTTTATGGTTGATGTTACAGATATTGACAATGTAAAGAGGGGAGATACCGTTGCATTGCTTGATGAAGATTTAAGCGTGCTATGGATGGCAGACCTGCTTGAAACAAATGTTGATGAAATAGTGTGCGGAATTTCAAAGAGAGTTCCGAGAATATATGAATAAAGCTTTTTAAAATAAAATCGGAGGATATAATGGGAAGTAAGGGATATATTTTTAAGGTAATTAAGAATGCAAGCTTTGATAAGATGAAAAGTGTAATTGATGAAGTGCATAAAAGGTCAGGAAAAAGCAAGGTATCTATATTTTTTGATATGCTGATGTGTGCTAAAAAATATGGTGCAGGATATTATGATTACGAAATATTTGCATTTTACAATCTGAATGCAGAGCAGAGAAAAACCTTTGTTACAAGAATGTGGAGCAAGAAGTTCATTGAATATATGAATGACCCTGAGTATGGTGACTGGCTTGATAAGAAGGATATATTCTATGAAAAGTATAAGGAATATATCGGAAGAGAATTTATAAATGTAAAATCAGCCTCAAAAGAAGAAGTTAAGAAGTATATAAGCACTCGTGAACAGATTTTCGGTAAGGTAAAGGACGGAGAGTGTGGACATGGCTGTGAAAGACTAAATATAAAGGATTATCCTGATTTTGATAAGCTTTATGATTATATCGTGACACACTTTGACACTATCGAAGATGTAATTGTAAATCATCCTGCAATAGCAAAGCTTTATCCAAATGCTGTAAACAGTATGAGAATAATAACAATACTTGATAAACAGCAGGTACCACATTGTATTTATATAGTACAGAAAATGGGACTTAATGGAAGTATTATTGATAATAACTGTCTGTTCACACCTGTAGATATGAATACAGGAAAAATAAAGTTCCCTGCACATTCTGGTGATACAACCAAGGGAATTATCTATGAGGAGCATCCGAACACACATATTAAGCTACAGGGTTATCAGATTCCTTATGTTAAAGAAGCAGTGGAAATGTGCCTTAAAGCCGCAAAGGTTGTACCTCAGGTAAGATATGTTGGCTGGGATGTAGCAATTACACCAAACGGACCAGCTATTATTGAGGGAAATAATTATTGTGCCCACGATTTCTGGCAGTTACCACCACATACACCTGACAAAACAGGAATGATTCCAACCATAAAGAAATATATTCCTGAGTATTTTGAGTAATCATTATATATAATAAACTACTATCCCCGAAAGTGTTGATAAGCATTTTTGGGGTTTTATTTTGCTTGTGATAATTTATGATTATTCATTTGTCACTTAAATGACATAATATCAGAAAAACATCTCATAATATTATTATGAAAAATTTTCTGTAATAATAATCAATTTTTAGTGTAATGGTTACAAAATATTTTATTTATGACGATTTTTGTAAATTAATTTTTAATAATAGTAACTTTTGTCTTGATTTTTTTGGTTACATAGAGTATAATTAAATAAATCGGTGGCAGATAGTGTCATTGAGTGTCTTAAAACATCGTTTTTAATGTGTTTTTAAGTGTAAAATGTTTGGAGGTGGACAATATGTTCTCTGGAATGTCTAATCATTCTGTTGATTCCAAGGGGCGAATTGTCCTGCCTGCTAAGTTTCGTGAGGAGCTTGGCTCTACATTTTATCTTGCAAAGGGATTTGGTAATTCCTGCGTTCAGGCTATGTCTGTAGATGAATTTAATTCTATTTGTGCTAAAATTCTTGAGTTGCCTGCCGATAAGGCTATGATTCTTCAATATACCTTTAGTGCAACTGCTGTTGAGGTTTCACCAAATGCTCAGGGCAGAGTAAGTATTCCTCAAGCTTTGCGAGAGTCTGCTTTTATTGAAAACGAGGCTCTTGTTATTGGTATGAATAATCGTATTGAAATATGGAGCAAACAGAAGTTTGACGAGTATATGGCATCACAGCAGAGCAATATTGCAGAGGCTCTGTCTATGCTGAGATTATAAGGAGGACTTTATGGAATTTTCTCATATTCCCGTCCTGCTTAATGAAGCGGTTGACGGACTTGCAATTAAGGAAAACGGTATTTATGTTGACGGTACTGCTGGTGGCGGTGGTCATAGTAGTGAAATTCTGAGCAGGCTTACTACTGGCAGACTTATTTCTATTGACCAGGATCCGGATGCAATATCAACACTTACCGAGCGTTTTAAGCATAATGAAAATTCAATAGTTATCAAAGGTAATTTTGCTAATATAAAAGACCTGCTTATGCTGAGAGGTGTGGGCAGAGTTGATGGTGTTTTATTGGATATTGGTGTTTCTTCTCATCAGCTTGATACCGCTGAGAGGGGATTTTCGTTCCATATGGATGCACCACTTGATATGCGTATGAGCCAGAGCGGTACTACTGCCGAAGAGCTTGTGAACACTTTGCCGTATGCAGAGCTTAGAAGAATTATCAGCACATATGGCGAAGAAAAATTTGCAGCTTCTATTGCAAAGGGAATTGTAAAGGCGAGAGAGTCTGAGCCTATAACAACAACTCTACAGCTTGCGGAGATTATCAAGGATAATGTACCGCAAAAGGTGAGGCGTGACGGACATCCTGCCAGAAAAACCTTTCAGGCTTTGCGTATAGCTGTGAATGATGAATTGGGAGTGCTTGAAAAGGGCTTGGATGGTGCTTTTGAGTTGCTTGGAAGTGGTGGCAGACTGGCAGTAATCACCTTCCATTCGCTTGAGGACAGGCTTGTTAAGCAGAAAATGGCAAGCTGGTGTCAAGGCTGTACTTGTCCAAAGGATTTTCCTGTATGCGTTTGTGGAAATTTACCAAAGGCGAATCTTGTTAATAGGAAACCAATTTGTGCAAATGAAACAGAATTGCAGAATAATGCGAGAGCAAGAAGTGCAAAGCTGAGAATTTGCGAAAAAATTTAATCTTTTTTCTTTTAAAGTATAGACAAAACGGCTGATTAGTAGTAAAATTATAACAAAGTTGTAAATAATATTACAAGCACTATGGCTTGTGTATTTTTAGCGGTATTTATGCTATATATTCTGATTGGAATTTGCTTATTTACCCATATATTTGATTTGTGTGTGTGTTTACAATTCTAAATTGTAAAAAATTTGAAATATTTTTGCTTTAATGAAATTTAGGGCAAAAGTATGTGTGTTTTATGAAAATTTGATATAAAGAAAGGTAAAAAGATTATGGCATATGAAAGCAGAAATGCGGCTTATGATTTAAGTCTTTTTGAAGAAGCTTCCGTTTCTTCCGGCTCAGCTGTTCCTCAGCACAAACCAAAGGAAGAAAAGGTACATAAACAAAAATTTAAAAATGGAAGCAGAGTCCTTAATATTCCAGAGGACGAGCTTAATAAAATAAGAAGACGCAAGCATAATCCGATAAAGCTGTTTCTCGGAGGTTTGGGCGGTGCTGTTGTTGCAATGGTGATAGGTACTATTATTGTCGGACAGGTTCAGCTTACGGAGCTAAATCAGGAAATTATTTCTGCAAAGGCTATGCTTGCAGATGCTGAAAGTGTTTACACTCAGAATGAAATGAAGGTTGAAGCAAAGCTTTCTAATTCTGCTATTCAGGATTATGCTGAAAATCAACTTGGTATGACCAAGGCAACTAATGCACAGAAGGAGTATGTTACCTTTGCGGGTGGTGACAAAGCAGAGGTGTCTGCAAAGGTTAATGATAACATATTTTCTCAGTTTATTGAATCTATTAAAAATCTTTGGTCATAACATTCATTTTAATTTAATAAATATATTATGAAAGAATGAGAGTTAAGACTGCGTCTTGGCTCTCTTTTCGGCAATATGGGGTTTTGGTTTAATTGTATATATTTTTGCGGTGAAAGGTGATTTATTTTGAAAAATAAAGAAAACAAATTCGGTAAAAATACAAAACGAGCCGCAAAAGGACCTAATCAGCGTTTAATACAGCGTACAGCTGTACTTCTGATTGTAATTTTGATTTTTGGGTTCGGTGCGGCAATTTGTCGTTTATCTGTACTTACACTTGTGCAGGGAAGTGAACTTCAGGAGGCGGCTGTTGAACAGCAGTTGAAGGATACAACTATTTCTGCAAAGCGTGGAATTATCTATGATGCAGACGGAAAGGTTCTTGCGGAAAGTGCCTCTGTATGGCAGGTGGTTATGGCTCCTGCGTATTTTGAGAACGATAAGCAAAGGGAATTTGCTGCTAAGGAGCTTTCTGATATACTTGGTCTTGAGTATGATGATGTATATGAGGATACTCAGGAGCATAGTTATTATGTAATGGTTAAGCGTAGAATTGAGTCAGATCAGCGTAACGAGATTTTAAAGCTGATAGAAAAGCTTGAAAATGATTATGATTGCGGTAATGCAGTTCAGTTGCTTGATGATTACAAAAGATATTATCCTTACAGTGATCTGGCATCATGCGTTATTGGTTTCACAGGTAGTGATGACCAGGGACTTGAAGGAATTGAGTATCAGTATGATGACTTTCTGTCAGGAACTCCGGGCAGAATTATTACTGCAAAAAATGCAAATAATACTGATATGCCTTTTGAGTATGAGCAGAATGTTGATGCGGTTGATGGAAATAATATTTATCTTACCATTGATGAAACAATTCAGTCAATTTGTGAAAAATATATGAAGCAAGGTATTATCGACAATAATGTACTTAATCGTGGCGTATGTGTGATGATGGATGTTAATACAGGTGCGGTGCTTGCAATGGTAACAGTTGACGGCTACGACCTTAACAATCCATACACCTTATCTGATGCTGACAAGGCAAAAATTGCAGCTATGCCAGAGGATGAGCAGACTGCGGCAAAGGGTGCGGCACTTTCTGCTATGTGGCGTAACAAGGCAATTACTGATACATATATGCCTGGTTCGGTATTTAAAATAATTACCTCAGCTATGGCGATTGAAGAAAATGTCATACCTGATGATATGAGATTTACCTGCACGGGTGCGGTAACATTTGGTCATGATATAATCCATTGTTCGCATACAGGCGGTCATGGTACACAGACCTTTGTTCAGGCTCTTGTTAATTCCTGTAACCCTGCATTTGTGCGTATCGGTCAGCTTGTGGGTATGGATAAATTTGTTCAGTACTATGAGGGCTTTGGATTTGCTGATAAAACAGGTATCGACCTTCCTGGTGAGGCTGAGGACAGCTTCTGGGCAAAGGGTTCTATGAATGAGGTCGATCTGGCAGTTGCTTCCTTTGGACAGAACTTCTCAATCACTCCTATTCAGATGATTACAGCTTGTGCTGCTGCCTGCAATGGGGGATATGTGTTACAGCCATATGTTGTTTCCAAAATTACTGATGCTGACGGCAATGTACTTAAAACTGTTGAAAGAAAGGTTAAGCGTCAGATTGTATCAAATGATACTTCTGCAAAGATAAATGAAATGCTTGGCTTTAATACTGAGTCATCAGGTTCAACAGCAGGATATGTTCCGGGCTATAATGTTGGCGGTAAAACAGGTACTTCTGAAAAAATCGGTACAAAATCTATAAGTAGCTTTGGCGAGGACTATATCGCCTCATTCTGCGGATATGCACCAGTTGATGATCCTCAGGTAGCTTGTCTGGTATTCTTTGATACTCCGTCAGGCGGTTCTTACTATGGTTCTCAGGTTTCCTCACCTGTATTTATTAATATTATGTCAGAGGTTCTTCCTTATCTTGAGGTAAAGACAGCTTATTCAGAAGATGAGCTTGCATATATAGATGTTTCTGCTGGTAACTATGTTGGTCTTGGCATTGAAGAGGCAAAGACAGCTGTTGAGCAGGATAATTTCAATTATACAGTAAAGGGAACAGGCGATACTGTAGTTGCTCAGATTCCTATGGTTTCTTCAACTCTTGCCGCAGGCGGTAACATTGTTCTTTATACCGATGATACCAGCCGTTCTGAAACTGTTACGGTTCCGTCATTAAAGGGTTATTCAGTTTCTGAGGTAAACAATATTGCAAGTGCTTTCGGACTTAATGTCAGCCTTGTAGGTGCAGCAAACTCTGGTGTGGTTAGTAAAACTCAGAGTATTCCTGAAGGTAGTCAGGTTAGCCCCGGAACGGTTATTACAGTTACATTCTCATCATCAACTACGGTTAATGATTAATTATTATTCAGAATTTTCACTTTGAAAGGATGTTCACAATATGGATAGCAGACTGTTTTTTGGAATTTGGACTTCTGGAGCGGCAGTAATTTCATTTTTGATTGCGGCTGTTTCTGGTAAATATCTTATTCCATTTCTTCATAAGCTTAACTTTGGTCAGACTATTCTGGATGATGGTCCAAAGTGGCATAAAAGCAAACAGGGTACTCCTATTATGGGCGGTTTTATGTTTATAATTTCTATTCTGCTTGTTACTATTATCAGTACTTTGGTTTACTTCTTTAGCGGAGCTTCTATTGTAAATACCTTTTATTCAGATGTTTCTCGTGAATGTGCTTTCATTTTTGCTGGTCTTGGTCTGGCTGTTGCTAACGGACTTATCGGCTTTGTTGATGACTATACAAAGGTTGTAAAAAAGCGTAACCTCGGTCTTACACCTAAACAGAAATTAATTTTTCAGTTTATCGCTGCGGCTTTTTATCTTTTTGTTTTAAAGATTGCTGGCTATGGCTCTCAGACTATTATTCCTTTTGTAGGTGAAGTTGATTTAGGTATTTTCTACTATATAATTGCCACCGTTGCTATTGTTGGTGTTGTTAATTCTGTAAATCTTACTGATGGTGTTGATGGTCTTAACGGCTCTGTAACTTTGTTTTACTGCATTGTATTTATGATGATTTCAAGTATGCTCAGCTGTTTTGGCGTTTCTGTTATGTGTGCTGTTTCAGCTGGTGCTTGTCTTGGTTTCCTTGTTTGGAATTTCCACCCTGCTAAGGTTTTTATGGGCGATACAGGTTCATTGTTCTTAGGCGGTCTTGTTTGTGGAATTGCTTTTGCTGTAAATATGCCGATACTTATTATTCTTGTAGGTATTATCTATATTGCAGAGGAAGGCTCAGTAATTTTACAGGTTTCATATTTCAAGCTTACTCATGGAAAAAGAATTTTTAAGATGAGTCCTCTTCATCACCATTTTGAAATGTGTGGTTGGAGCGAGGTTAAAATAGTATCGGTATTTAGTGCTGTTACAGCTTTATTTGGTACTTTGGCATTTGCACTTGTATTTTTTGGACTTAAATAATAAATTTGTAAATAAGGAGGATTGGTCAGATTGGCTCCAAAGGAAAAAATGCTTCTCAAGGGAGATATTAACAGAATATATGATGAAGAATATTATTCAGAGCAGAAGATAAAGGATGAAAAATTTTTTATCAGACCGTCCGCCAAGCGTAAATTGAAAAAAACAGGCTGGTTTGATATTGGTATGGGTATTGATTTGCCGTTTTGTATAATCATACTTGTGCTTATTACTATTGGTACAATAATGATGTTTTCTGCAAGCTATGCCTTTGCATACTATACTCAGGAGGATAGTTACTACTATCTTAAAAGACAGGTGATTTTCGTTTGTCTTGGTATTTGTGCAATGACCTTTATGTCATTTTTTAATTATAATAAGCTCCATAAGGTTGCACCGATTATTTTAGGTGTTTCATATGTATCATTGATTATTGTACTTTTTCTTCCTTCGATTAATGGTGTAAACCGTTGGATTGGCTTTGGTGCATTTAATGTTCAGCCTTCGGAAATTGCAAAATTATCTGTTGTTTTGTTTTTTGCTCATTGGTGTAGCAAATATTATAATAAAATGCAGCTTGCTACATATAGTGTTATTCCGGGTATTGTGATTTTTGGTTCTATTGCTTTACTGCTGTTCCTTGAACCGCATTACTCAGGTATTGTTATCATTGCTATGCTTACAGTCCTGATGCTTTATATTGGTGGTATGCAGACAAAGTATCTGATTATTGGATTTGCAGTGATTGTAGGTATTGTAGCCTTGCTTGCAATGTCAGGTGGTCTTACTTATGCTATGAGCCGTCTTGACGGCTGGGGGCAGGCTCTTGAATATACAACTGAGGATATGTGGCAGACTACATGGCAGACACGAAATTCATTGTACGCTATTGGCTCAGGTGGTTTGTGGGGACTCGGTCTTGGTCAGTCAAGACAGAAATACCTTTATTTGCCTGAACCTCAGAATGACTTTATTTTTGCCATTGTCGTTGAAGAGCTTGGACTTGTCGGTGCGGTTATGATTTTGCTCATATTTGCTCTGCTTGTATGGAGAGGTATTACACTTTCACTTCGTGCAAAGGATAAGTTTGGAAAGCTTCTTGGTATAGGTCTGACCTCTCAGATTGGGATTCAGGTTGTGCTTAATATTCTGGTTATTACTGACTGGCTGCCTAACACAGGTATAAGCCTGCCGTTCTTTAGCTATGGCGGTAGTTCATTGATTATGCTGTTGGCTCAGATGGGAATTGTGCTTTCAATTTCAAGAACTGCTAATATTGAAAGACAGTAATATTTTTCGGAGGGAATTGTTATGAAAGTTTTGCTTGCAGGCGGTGGAACTGCTGGTCATATTAATCCGGCACTTGCCATTGCAGGCTATATAAAAAGCAAATGTCCTGATGCTGAATTTCTTTTTATCGGCAATAAGGGCGGTATGGAGCAAAGACTTGTTCCTCAGGCAGGATTTGAAATAAAATCCATTGTAATAAGCGGTTTTAAAAGAAGTCTTTCTCCGAAGAGCGTTATTGAAAATGTTAAGACGGTTACAAGAACCTTTACTTCATCATATGAGGCAAAGAAAATTATTGCTGACTTTAAGCCTGATATTTGTATTGGTACAGGTGGTTATGTTTCAGGACCAGTTATAAGAACTGCGGCTAAAATGGGTATTCCCTGTATTATTCACGAACAGAATGCATTTCCGGGAATCACAAACAAAATGCTCGCAAAGAGCGTAAAAAAAGTAATGCTTGCTGTTCCTGATGCTAAGAAATATTTTGAAAAGGCTGATTTTGTTATTACAGGAAATCCTGTAAGGGGAGAAATCCTTACAGCAGATAAGGAAACATCTCGCAAGGCACTTGGTATGGACGGCAGACCAGTTATTCTTTCATTTGGCGGAAGTCTTGGTGCAAGAAGAATAAATGAGGCTGTAGCAGATGTTATTGCACGAAGTGGCAAGGACGCAAAATATCAGCATATTCACGCATATGGAAAATATGGTGAGTGGTTCCCTGATTTGGTTAAGGAAAAGGGTACGGATATTTCAGAATGTCGAAACCTTGATATAAGACCATATATTGATAATATGCCAACTTGTATGGCTGCGGCTGATTTGGTGATATGTCGTGCCGGAGCAATAACGCTGAGTGAAATTCAGGCAATGGGAAAGCCTGCAATCCTTATTCCTTCTCCGAATGTAGCTGAAAATCATCAGTATCATAATGCAATGGCTCTTGTAAATAAGGGTGCGGCAGAAATTATTGAGGAAACTGAGCTTAATGGTGAAGCTCTTGTGCGGAAAATTGATAAAATGCTTGAAACTCCTGAAAATCTACAGAAATTCAGCGAAAATTCACGCAGAATGGCAATTACAGATGCCAATGAAAGAATATATTCAGTTATTAAAAAACTGCTTGGTATGGTTTAATAATCACACTACCAACCTTTCATCATAGAATATACAGGTATTCTATATTTGATACACTTTGTTAAAGCTGTATCGCAGATTTTGCTTTAATGGTATGAGAGGGTGTTACTGTGTCAAGACTGCTTGTTACAGGACGACAAAAGCTGAGCGGAGAAACCTATGTTCAGGGAGCGAAAAACAGTGCATTGCCAATATTGGCGGCTACCATACTTACAAAAGGTGAGAATGTTATTTATAATTGTCCTGAGCTTTCTGATGTTGAGGCATCTCTTGGTATTTTGCGTTACCTTGGCTGTGATGTCAGACGCAGTGGTCAAACACTACTTGTTAAAGCTGATGATGTAAAAAATTATGAAATTCCAGATGTACTTATGCGAAAAACTCGCAGTTCAATAGTATTTCTTGGTGCGGTACTTGCCAGAACAGGCAGAGCAAAGCTTTCATTTCCGGGTGGGTGTGAAATTGGTCCACGACCGATAGATTTGCACCTTAAAGCCCTGAGAGAAATGGGAGCGGTTATTAAGGAAAAGCATGGCTATCTTGATTGTTATGCTTCCTCTGGGCTTAAAGGTACAAGAGTTGCTCTTTCATTTCCGAGTGTGGGTGCTACAGAGGATATTATGATTGCCGCCTGTCTTGCGAAAGGTACTACAACAATAACAAATGCGGCTCAAGAGCCTGAAATTTGTGACCTTGCAGATTTTCTCAATAAATGCGGTGCTAAAATTTATGGTGCTGGTGAGGGAGTAGTAGTAATTGACGGTGTGACAGCTCTTAATTCTACAGCTCATACAATTATTGCGGACCGAATTGTTGCGGCTACATTAATGTCCTGTGCTGCAACTACAGGTTCTGAAATTTTGCTTAAAGGTGCGGTTGCAAGTCATCTTGCATCTATTATTACTGTTTTTGAGGATTCAGACTGTAAGATAAAAATTTCAGATAAGGGAATACGCTTTTCAGCCCCCGAAAGACTTTCAACTATGCATACGGTTCGTACTATGCCTTATCCTGGATTTCCTACAGATGCACAAGCACCACTTTTAGCGGCATCCTGTGTTGCAAACGGTACTTCGGTGTTCGTAGAAAATATTTTTGAGAACAGGTACCGTCACATAAGCGAGCTTATAAGAATGGGTGCATCAATAAAGGCAGAGGGAAGAGTTGCAGTTGTAGAGGGAGTAGAGTCACTTTACGGAGCATCAGTTGAGGCAGTTGACCTGAGAGGTGCTGCATCATTGGTTGTTGCCGCCCTTGGTGCTGAGGGAGAAAGCGAAATAAGCGGAATAAAATATCTTGAGCGAGGATACGAGAATTTTGAAGTTGTATTATCCGAGCTTGGGGCAGATATTAAAAAAATATGATTCTGACGAATTTTTATTATATAATTTATTTATGAGAAGTAATTGTTTTTAATTTAATATTGAAAACAATAAAAAGAGAGGAGGCTCCGACTGTGAGCAATAAAAAGCCACTTTCGGCTAAGGATAAAAAAATGCTTGAAAAAAAGCGTAGAGATGCTGCAAAGGAAGCTAAAAAGTATCATAAATCACAGGGCAGGTCGGTTAAGTCAGCCGAGAACTCCTCAGAAAAACGCAGAAATATAAAAAATCCAAATTTTAATAATAATAAGAAATCATTGACAGAAAGATTGAGAATAGTTGAAAATGAATCCAGCGCTGTTGATGAATTAAATAATGCGAATAAATCAAAGTCATCTGACAGAGCAACAGATACAGTATTAAAGGGCAAAAACAGAAAATCTGCTGAGGATTTGAAAAATTCTATAAAAAGAAAAATAAAATATGATGAAAAGCTTGGTGCTGTAAAAGATAGCAGAAACAAAGCACATAAGAATGCTGATTATGATAATTCTGAAAAAGATAAAAAAGAGAGTAACAGCAGAATAGTAAATGCATTTAATAAGCTTTATAAAAACCAGAAGAAATCAAATAATAATGAAATAAGTCGTGAAGAAAAGTTTATACAGGAGAGCGAGGAAAAAATTCAAAATCTTGCACCTCGTGATTTTCAGGACGGCGGTTATATTGTTGACGAGTATGGTGAACGCAAAAAGCAGGAGCGTAGAGCAAAGGAAATTCGTGAGCAGGAATCAGAGGTAATAAACAGACCTAAAAAGCCGTTTACAGCTAAAGAGCTTACAAGAAAAAACTTAATAATGTATGGAAGCATTTTGTTTTGTGTTCTTGTCGTTGGAATTGTGCTGAGCTTTACGGTGCTTTTCAAAACTCAGAACATTGTTGTGGAGGGCGATGAATACTATTATGATGACCAGATTATTGCATTCAGCAATGTAGAAAAAAATCAGAATATTTTCATTGCGACAATGTTCAGTACACCACAGAATATTGTGGATAATCTGCCGTATTGTGAATATGTAAGTATAAGCTTCAGTATTCCTGATACAATAAATATTAAGGTTAAAGATGCTGTACCTTCATATATTATCGGAAATTCAGGACAATATTATTATGTAAGTGCAAGGGGCAGAATACTCGAATGTTCAAATGAAAACAGGGGAGATTTACCAGAGCTTACCTGTGATGAATTGCAAAGTACAAAAATCGGAGATTATGTATCATTCAGCAACAATAAAATACCTGAAATTCTTGAAGAGGTATCTGTTGGTCTTGATGAGCTTGAGGTTCAGAAAATAACCGGTTTTGATGTAACAGATACAGCAAATATTACTCTTGAATATGATAACAGGATAAAAATTAATTTAGGTTTGCCTGAGGATATTAAGTATAAAATTCAGACAGCTATGGTTATTATCAATGAAAAGCTTGACCCTAATAATACAGGGGTTGTCAGCGGAACACTTGATGTATCAGGCTGTAACACTACAAAAATTTCTCACTATAAGCCTGACACAACATCACCTACAATCATACAGGCGACAACTGAAACAGGTGTTCAGCCTACAGATGCTTACGGCAATTATATATGGAATTATGATAACAGCACCACCACTGCTAATAATTACCTTTATACTGAACCTACAAGCAATTCTTTATATAACAATGGATATGATACTAATAACGGTGTGGGAAATAATACGATTTATGGGGAAAACAACACAAATACCTACAATGATACTTACTCAGCTAATACATATGGTGAGAATACCTACTGGTAAGCTGTGAGTTGATTTAATAAAGAATTTTAAAGAAAAAGCTTTAAAAGCATTGATTATTTTGGAAAAGTATGTTACTATATAAAATATTAATGTTTATAATAAGGTAGTATGGAATTTTTCTGAAAATCTATTTTACAGATAATAAGGAGGATGTTTAATATGGCTTTTGAACTCGAACTTGAAAATGAATATATGCCAAAAATTAAAGTAATTGGTGTTGGCGGCGGTGGCGGAAATGCCGTAAATCGTATGGTTGCAATGGAAGTAAAAAATGTTGAATTTATTGCTATCAATACAGATGAACATGTATTAAGACTTTCAAATGCTTCTCAGAAAATTCAGATTGGTGAAAAGCTTACAAGGGGTAAGGGAGCAGGCTCAATGCCAGCAATCGGTAAGCAGGCTGCTGAGGAAAGTCAGGATGAGATTGCTGCTGTACTTAAAGATACTGATATGGTGTTTGTAACCGCAGGTATGGGCGGTGGTACCGGTACAGGTGCCGCTCCTGTTGTAGCAAAAATTGCTAAGGACCTTGGTATTCTTACAGTTGGTGTTGTAACTAAGCCATTTGGTTTTGAGGGCAGAAAAAGAATGATGCAGGCAGAACAGGGCATTGCTGAGCTTTCTGCTTGTGTTGACTCACTTATTATCGTTCCTAACGAAAGACTTAAATATGTTTCAGAAACAAGTATTACATTAAAAAATGCTTTTGCTATTGCTGATGATGTTTTAAGACAGGGTGTTCAGAGTATTTCTGACCTTATCCTTCTTCCTGGTCTTGTAAACCTTGACTTTGCCGATGTTACTTCTGTAATGAAGGATGCTGGTTATGCTCATATGGGTATGGGTAGTGCATCTGGTAAGGATAAGGCAACAGTAGCAGCTGATATGGCAATTTCAAGTCCACTTCTTGAAACATCTATTGACGGTGCAAAGGGTGTTATTATCAATATTACTGCATCTGAGGATGTAAGTCTTGATGATATTGATGCAGCATCAACAATGATTAAGGATAAAGTATCAGATGATGCCAACATTATCTGGGGTGCTGTTATTGATGACAGAATGGATGATACAATCAGCGTAACAGTTATTGCTACAGGTTTTAATGCTGACGGTACAGCAATTTCTAAGAAAGCAGAGCCTGCAAAGCCTGCATTTGTTTCAACAACTGCTGCAACAACAGCTTCTGCACAGGAAAAGACTGTTGAAAAGAGCGAACCTGTTTCAAATGTTGTTGATGAAGATGATACTTTCTATGATATTATGTCTATCTTCAATAAGTAATTTAATTAAATAAAAGTTTATGCTTACAATAAATAGGCTGTCACATTGGTTTGTGACAGCCGTTATTTTTTAGTCTAAAATTATTTTATGTGCTTTGCCAGTATTTTCTATCTAAACTGCGGTATTGCACAGCTTCAAGTACATGCTCTGAATGGATAATTTCTGATTGTTCAAGGTCTGCTATTGTTCGTGCAACCTTTAATACTCTGTCATATGCTCTTGCTGTTAATCCAAGAGAGTCAAATGCGTTTTTTAGTGTTATTTCCGCTTCGTCATCTATTATGCAATGCTTTTGAAATTGTTCAGCATTTATCTTTGCATTGCATAATGTGCTTGTACCCTTGAATCGTTCTCTTTGTATTTTTCGTGCGTTGTCAACACGCTTTTTTATTTCAGAGGATTTTTCTGTTAATTCCTTGTTGCGTAGCTCCTCGAATTTTACAGGTGGTACTTCAACATGTATATCAAATCTGTCGAGCAATGGTCCTGAAATTCGATTTAAATAATGCTTGATTTTTTGTTCAGAACAGGTGCAGTTATGCGTTGAATCACCAAAATATCCACAGGGACATGGATTCATTGCCGCTACAAGCATTATTGAACATGGATAAGTGCAGTTTTGTGATGAGCGTGAAATGGTTATTTGTGCATCCTCTATCGGCTGACGCAAAACCTCAAGAGCAGTTCTTGAAAATTCAGGTAATTCATCAAGAAATAAAACTCCGTTATGTGATAATGAAACCTCTCCAGGTCGGATTGTTCCTGTGCCACCTCCACCAAGTCCAACAGGTGTAACCGTATGGTGAGGTGAACGGAATGGTCTGGTTGAAATTAATCCGTCCTGATGAAGTGTTCCTGCTATAGAATGGATTTTTGTAGTTTCAATCATTTCTTCAAATGTCATATCAGGCAGGATTGACGGAAGTCGTTTAGCTAACATACTTTTACCAGAACCAGGAGGTCCGATAAGCAAAATATTATGTCCTCCTGCGGCGGCAATCTCCAAAGCTCTTTTAGCTTCAAATTGCCCTTTTACCTGTGAAAAATCAGGTATAAATCCGCTTGTTTGATTTTTGCCGATTGTTTTTGGTATGGCAGGAAGCAGCTCTTTTGTATTAGTCAATGCATCCTTTAGCTGTATAATATTTTCAACTGCATATACCTCTATACCTGAGACAACTGCTCCTTCACTTGCATTTACAGCAGGTACAAATATTCTTTTTATTCCGCTTTCACGAGCCTTTATTACCATTGGAAGGACACCGTTTATTCCACGAACATCTCCGCTTAATGATAATTCTCCTATGAATGCACTATCGTTAAGCTTATCGCTGATTACTCCTGTAGCCTTTAATAATGCAACTGCTATGGGTAAATCATAAATCGGACCTTCCTTTTTTATATCGGCAGGTGCAAGGTTTGCGGTAATTCTTGCAGAAGGTAATTTGAAACCACAATTTTTAAGTGCCGCCTTAACTCGGTCACGACTCTCCTTAACGGCAGCATCAGGTAAACCTACTATATCAAATTTTCCGGGCATTCCGCCACCAAGGGATATTTCAATTTCAACTGAATATCCGTCCATACCATTAATCCCAAAACTTCTGCATTTAACAACCATTGCATATAACCTCTTTATTAAATGTTGAGTTTATTATATCACTAATAATTTTTCAATACAAGAGATATATACATATTTTAATCAGCTTAATTTAATAAAATCGTTTATTATGTTGTGATTATATTTATAATATTATTTTTGTTTGGCATAGTTTTGAAACTTAAAATAAATGCTTGCTGAAAAGATTTTAAAATATTGATTTTACTTATTGAATTGTAAATTTTGTTGTGTTAAAATGTTAGGTATGAATTAAAAAAGGAAGTATATGAAAGATGATTACACATCTACTTACAAGAATAGATTTACAAATGAACAGCTTTTCAAAGGGACAGAAAAGAATAGCTCTGTTTATTGAAGAGCATTACGATAAAGCAGCTTTTATGACTGCGTCAAAGCTTGGTGAAACTGTTGGAGTTTCTGAAAGTACGGTTGTTCGTTTTGCTACTGAGCTTGGCTATGAGGGTTATCCTAAGCTTCAGAAGGCTATGCAGGAAATGATTCGCAATAAGCTTACATCTGTTCAGAGAATAGAGGTTACTTCAAGCAGAATTGGAAATGAGAATGTTCTGGACAGTGTTTTGAATCAGGATATTGATAAAATCCGCAGAACTATTGAGGAAACCTCACACGAGGATTTTAACAGGGCTGTTGATGAAATATGCAACGCTAAACGCATATACATTTTTGGTGTGCGTTCAACTGCTGCTATTGCAAGTTTTCTTGCGTATTACTTTGAACTTATTTTTGATAATGTCAGGGTTATTAATACTACAAGTGCCACATCTACATATGAACACATTTTCAGAATAACTGAAAATGATGTAATGATTGGTATTTCTTTCCCAAGATACAGCCAAATGGCGGTTGAGGCTATGGATTTTGCTCGTTCAAGGGGTGCTCACGCTGTTGCAATTACCGATAGTATGGCATCTCCGCTTGTACAGTCAGCGGATTCAATTCTTATTGCAAGGAGCGATATGGCATCAATAGTAGATTCTCTTGTTGCACCGCTTAGCCTTATAAATGCGTTGATTGTTGCTACAGTATTGAAGAAAAAAGATGAGGTGTCTGATAATTTCCGTAATCTTGAGCTTATCTGGAATAGAAACGGAATTTATACAAGTCACGAAAATGAAATTGAAAAACAAATAGAAGGAAATTCAGATAATAATGGTAAGTAAAAAGGTATTGGTAATTGGCGGAGGTGCTGCCGGTATGATGGCGGCAGGCATTGCCGCTCAGTATGGGGCAAATGTTACTCTTATTGAAAAAAATCAGCGTGTAGGCAGAAAAGTTCTGATAACAGGCAAGGGAAGATGTAATGTCTGCAATAATTGTGATGTTCAGACCTTTATTCAGAATGTTCCTGTAAATGGAAAGTTTCTGTACTCTGCTATTAATAATTTTACTCCGCAGGATACTATTGATTTTTTTGAAAATCTTGGTTTACAGCTTAAAACCGAAAGAGGAAACAGAGTATTTCCAGTATCGGACAGAGCAATGGATGTTGTTGATACAATGCACGATTTTGTGCTTGACAATGGTTCTGATTTGATTAATGATACCGCAAAATCCCTGATTTTGGAAAATGGTGGCATTATTGGTGTTGAATGTGTCAATAATACATATTATGCCGATAGTGTAATAATCTGTTGTGGTGGAAAAAGCTATCCGCTAACAGGTTCTACAGGTGACGGATATATGCTTGCAAAGCAGGCAGGTCATACAATTACCGAATTAAAGCCATCACTTGTACCGCTTGAAAGCCATAATCCTGATTGTAAGGCTATGCAGGGACTTGCATTGAAAAATGTAAGTCTTAAAATTAATGATAATAGCGGAAAAACTGTATATTCTGATTTTGGTGAAATGCTTTTTACACATTTTGGAATAAGCGGTCCTATGGTACTTTCTGCAAGCTCACATATACGAGATATGTCAGGCAAAAAATACACAGCGGTAATTGATTTGAAACCGGCATTGACAATAGAACAGCTTGATAAAAGGTTGCAGAACGATTTTGCAGAAAATGCAAACAAGGATGTATCAAACTCATTTTCAAAGCTTTTGCCGAGAAAGATTATTATTCCGGTACTTAAAAGGTGGGGAATTGCCTTTGACCGCAAATGTAATTCAATAACTAAGGAAGAAAGACATACATTAATTGAAATATTAAAGGGATTTTCAATAGAGTTAAGCGGTTTCAGACCTATTGACGAAGCAATAATCACATCAGGTGGAGTCAAGGTTTCTGAAATAAATCCAAAGACTATGGAAAGTAAGCTTATAAAGGGACTTTACTTTGCAGGCGAGGTAATTGATTGTGATGCATATACAGGCGGATTTAATCTACAGATTGCATGGAGTACAGGACGGCTTGCAGGTGAAAATGCCTCATATATTTAATTGTAATTAAAAAATAATAACTACCGAAAGGATTGATATAATATGTCAATAGCAGTTGCACTTGACGGACCTGCCGGTGCAGGTAAGTCATCTATAGCTAAGCGTGCTGCCAAAGAGCTTGATTTTATTTATGTAGATACGGGAGCTTTGTACAGAACCATAGGTCTTGCGGCTACAAGAAATAATATTGAACCTGTTGAGTCACCAGAGGTTGAGGCTTTGCTTGAAAATATAACTGTTGACCTCACATTTAATGAGAATGGTGAGCAGGTGGTTTTACTAAATGGCGAAGATGTTTCAGGACTTATCAGAACTCCTCAGGCATCTATGACAGCCTCTAAAATTTCTGCAATACCGATTGTTCGTGCATATCTGCTTGATTTGCAGAGAAATATGGCTAAGTCACATAATGTAATTATGGACGGCAGAGATATTGGAACTGTAGTACTCCCTGACGCTAAGGTTAAAATTTTTCTTACTGCATCTCCTGAGGCTCGTGCAGAAAGACGCTATAAGGAGCTTATTGAAAAGGGTATGGATGTTAATTACAAGGATATTTTAGAAGATGTAATTCAGCGTGATTATAACGATACCCACAGAGAAACTGCACCTTTGAAGCCTGCTGAGGGTTGCATAATGGTTGATACAACAGAGCTTGACTTTTTACAGTCAGTTGAAAAGATTATTTCTGTAATAAAGGAGAATATCTAAATGGGACAATCCAAGGTTCTTTATGCTATCGGCAGAGCAGTATGTATTCCGATTTTTAAGCTGCTATACAGATATAAGCCTATAAATAATCACACTGTGCCTGCTGAGGGTGGCTGTATAATTGCGTGCAATCATTTAAGTAATTCCGACCCTGTATTGCTTGGTGCGTGCCAGAAACGAAGATTATTTTTTATGGCAAAAATCGAGCTTTTCAGAAATAAATTTTTCGGTGCATTAATTCGTGGTCTGGGTGCGTTTCCTGTTGAAAGAGGTGCAGGTGACGGCAAGGCTATTAAAACAGGTGAGGACCTCATAAGAGAGGGCAATGTAATGACAATCTTTATTGAGGGTGGCAGAACTAAAACTGGTGAGCTTATGCGTCCACGAAGTGGCTGTGCATTGGTTGCCCAGCAAATGCAGGTTCCTGTAATTCCTGCCTGTATTACAGTTATAGGAAACAAAAAATATTTGTTTGCAAAGCGTGTTGTACATTTTGGTGAACCGCTTTATCCTGAACAGCTTGGACTTACACCTGACGGAGGAAGGCGAGAGCTTAAAGAGGCATCAAACAGAATTATGGATGAAATACGCAAGATGAGGGAGCAGGATTTGAATGAGTATTGTAAGAAAGGCTGAGTCAGCAGGCTTTTGCTTTGGTGTAAACAGGGCAATAAATATTGTGAATGAACTGCTTGAAAACGGAGAAAAGGTTTGCACTCTCGGACCTATTATTCATAATATGGAGGTTGTCAATGAGCTTGAGTCAAGAGGCTGTAAGGCGGTTGACAATATTGATGAGATTTCAGAAAATGCAACACTTGTAATTCGTTCCCATGGTGTTCCGAAGTCGATAATTGATGAGCTGAAAAAGCGTAATATTAATTATAAGGATGCAACCTGTCCGTTTGTAATGAAAATTCATAAAATAGTTGCAGGTGCGGATAAAAATGATGATATTGTTGTAATTGCCGGCAATAAAAATCATCCTGAGGTGCAAGGAATTATAGGTCATTGCAATGCCGAATGTCTGACATTTAACAATGAAAATGAGCTTGATGAATTACTGCCTATAATAAAAAACAAGAATAAAAAAGAAATCAAAATTGTTGCACAGACCACATTTGATACAAAAGAGTGGAAAAAATGTATTAAAAAGTTAAAAAACCTATGTACAAATGCGAAAATATTTGATACAATATGTAATGCAACGACAGTTAGACAGAGCGAGGCCGATTTAATAGCGGCTCAGTCTGATTTTATGGTGGTAGTGGGCGATAAACACAGCTCAAATACCGGCAAGCTTTTTGATATTTGCAAAAAGCGGTGCGATAACACAGTTCTTATCGAAACCGCAAGTGAACTTAGTTATAGTCAGGTTCAGGCGGCTCAAAAAATTGGCGTTACTGCGGGTGCTTCTACACCTGCAAGGATTATAAAGGAGGTACTGGATACAATGAGCGATATTAAATCCAGCGAAACAAAAATTGAAGAATCTTTTGAGGCATTACTTGAAGAATCCCTCAAAAATTTAAATACTAACGAGAGGGTTATGGGTACTGTACTCAGCATTGCACCAAATGAGGTTCAGGTAGATGTAGGCAGAAAGCAGACAGGTATTATTCCACTTAACGAGCTTTCAAATGATCCTAATGCTAAGCCTGAGGATATAGTTAAGGTTGGCGATGAGGTTGAACTCCTCATTATGAAAACTAATGACCAAGAAGGCACTATTATGCTTTCAAAGCGTAGAGTAGATGCTCAGAAGGGCTGGGAAGAGCTTCAGAATAAGGTTGATTCTCAGGAAGTACTTACTGCTAAGGTTACAGAGGCTGTTAAGGGTGGCGTAATTGTTATCTATAACGGTGTAAGAGTATTTATCCCTGCATCACAGGCTACTGCTTCAAGAGAAGAAAGCCTTGATTCACTTGTTGGTCAGGAAGTTAATTTCCGTCTTATCGAGGTTTCACAGCATGGCAGACGCAGAAGAGCTATCGGTTCAATCCGCAGTGTACTCAAAGAGCAGAGAGCTGCTCAGCGTGAGGCATTCTGGAATGAGTGCGAGGTTGGCAAGCGTTATCAGGGTGTTGTTAAGTCACTCACAAGCTATGGTGCTTTTGTTGACCTCGGCGGTGTGTTCGGTATGATTCATATTTCTGAGCTTTCATGGACTCACATTAAGCATCCTAATGAGGTTGTTAATATCGGTGATACTGTTGATGTTTACATCAAGGAAATCAACGAGGAAACAAAGAAAATTTCTCTCGGCTTTAAGAATGCTGACGATAATCCTTGGGAAATCCTCAAGAATAACTATCCAGAAGGTACTGCTGTAAAGGCTACAATTGTAGGCCTTACAACATTCGGTGCTTTTGCTAATATTATTCCTGGCATTGATGGTCTTATTCATATTTCTCAGATTGCTAATAAGAGAATTGAAAAGCCTTCTGATGTTCTTGCAGTTGGCGATACTGTTGATGCTCAGATTACAGCTATTGACTTTGATAAGAAGCGTGTAAGCCTTTCAATGCGTGCTTTGCTTACTGACGATGAGCAAGTTGCTGAAGAGGAAGCTGCTGACGAAGCAGAAGCTGAATAATTCAGATTTTTAGGGGCACCTTATAATAGGTGTCCCTGTTTCGTTTACGGAGGTATGTTTTATGACAGCTCAGGAAGAATTTATTTCTATCTATAATGAGCATATTAAAAGACAGGGTGCGGCTGAATTACTTGAATGGATTAAGCGTACCGATTTTTTTACTGCTCCTGCAAGTACAAAATATCATTGTGCTTGTGAAAACGGACTTGTAATTCACTCTGTCAGCGTGTTTAACACTATGATGGAAAAGCATTTTGACGAGGATAATGACAATATTGAAAGCTTTGCAATATGCGGACTTCTGCACGATTTGTGCAAGGCTCAGTTTTATAAGGTTTCCACACGAAATGTAAAAAATGACCAGACAGGTGCTTGGGAAAAAGTACCATATTATGCAATAGAAGACCAGTTCCCTTTTGGACATGGCGAAAAATCAGTATTTTTAATCGAAAGAAAAATGCGTCTGAAAATTGATGAAGCTATGGCAATTCGCTGGCATATGGGTGAATTTGGCGACAAAAACAGCAATACAATAAGTCAGGCGTATGAAAAATATCCGCTTGCTGTAAAGCTTCACCTTGCAGACCTTGAATCTACATATCTTCGTGAAAAAGGTACATCTGCTGTTAATAAATAATCGAAAGTTTGAGTGTAATCATTATGGATATAGTTTCTGCTGAATTTAGGATTAATGAGCTTTCAAAGCTTATTGAATATCATAATAATCTGTATTATAATCAGGATAATCCTGAAATATCGGATTTTGAATATGATAAGCTTTTGAGAGAGCTTGAAAATCTTGAAGAGCAATTTCCAACATTAAAATCTCCGTTGTCACCTACAAATAAGGTGGGGGGAAGTGCAGGCGAAAAATTCTCTCCTGTGGTTCATACTGTTGTAATGGAAAGTCTGCATGATAGCTTCTCACATTCAGAATTGAGAGATTTTGATAACAGGGTTCGCCAGACAGAGCCTGATGTAAAATATGTTGTTGAGCCAAAATTTGATGGGTTGTCGGTTTCCTGCGAATATATCAATGGCGTGTTTGTGCGTGGTTCAACACGAGGTGACGGCACAACAGGTGAAGATGTTACAGATAATCTTATGACCATAAAGAGCCTGCCAAAAAGGATTCCGAATGCACCTGAATTTCTTGAGGTGCGTGGCGAGGTTTATATGTCATTTGCAAGCTTTGATGAACTGACAAAGCGACAGGAGGAAAATGAGGAAAAAACTTTTAAAAATCCGAGAAATGCAGCTGCAGGTTCATTAAGACAGAAAAATGCCAAGGTTACTGCATCAAGAAAGCTTGATATTTATATATTTAATATTCAGCAAATTCGTGGGGTTGAAATTTCAAGCCATATCCAAGGTCTTAATTATCTTACAGAGCTTGGCTTTCCAACTGCTTTTTATAATATTTATGACAATATTGATAATGTAATTGAAGAAATTGAACGCATTGGAAATATGCGTGGTGAGCTTGATTATGCAATAGATGGTGCAGTTGTAAAGGTTAATGGATATTCTGCAAGAGAAAATCTGGGCAGTACAGCGAAGTATCCACGCTGGGCGGAGGCTTATAAATACCCTCCTGAGGAAAAGCCTACAAAATTGCTTAATATTGAAATAAATGTTGGCAGAACAGGAGTTTTGACCCCTGTTGGAAATTTTGAGCCTATACTTCTTGCAGGAACTACCGTAAGCAGAGCAACCCTGCATAATAAGGATTTTATTGATGAAAAGGGAATATGCGTTGGAGATACTGTTATTATCAGAAAGGCAGGGGAGATAATTCCTGAGGTTCTGAGTGTAAAGGAACATAGTGAGAACGCTGTACCTTTTGAGTTTCCAAAGCTTTGCCCTTCCTGTGGAAGTCCTGTTTCTCACGATGAGGGAGAGGCGGCAATCCGTTGTACAAATACTGATTGTCCTGCACAGCTTATGCGACACCTGATTCACTTTGTGAGCAGAGATGCAATGGATATTGACGGACTTGGTCCTGCTGTACTTGAACAGCTTACTTCGGCAGGCTTGGTAAAATCTCCTGCGGATTTATACAGACTGACAGTGGAGGATATTTTAGGACTTGACCGCAAAGCAGAAAAATCTGCACAAAATCTTATTTCTGCTATTGAAAAATCAAAGGATAATGAGCTTTACAGACTGATTTATGCACTTGGCATAAGGAATATCGGTCTTAAAGCGGCAAAACTGATTTGTGAGAATTTTCCTGATATTGATGATATTATGCTTGCAAAGGCGGAAAATTTTGAAGCAATAGACGGCTTTGGAACAATAATGGCAGTAAATATAGAGAATTATTTTAAGCTTGAAAGCTCAAAACTGCTGATTGCTGATTTGAAATCATTGGGATTAAAAATGAAACCTTCAGAGATAAAACAAAAAGGTGGTTTGTTTGAGGGCAAGACCTTTGTTTTAACTGGAACATTGCCAACTATGAAACGCAGTGAGGCTTCAAAGCTAATTGAGCAGAATGGCGGAAAAACAAGCTCATCAGTATCGAAAAAGACATCATATGTACTTGCTGGTGAGGATGCAGGAAGCAAGCTTGTAAAGGCTCAGACACTTGGCATAACCATTTTGTCTGAGGAAGAGTTTTTATTGATGATAAACGGTAATTGAGTGATTAATAAAAGCAACATAAGTGTAATGATTTAATGCAGTAATGTTGCTTTATGTACATAAATTATTGTTTGAAATAATATACTTAATTAATAACAAATCATTAAAGAAAATTGAATATTAAAGGAGATTTGATAAATGAATGTTTTGTTGCAGGCTGTCCTGTTGGTAGTAGGCTTTGTAATGCTTATTAAGGGTGCGGACTGGTTTGTTGAGGGAGCATCTGCTATTGCTGATAAGCTGGGAATACCGCCACTGATTATAGGGTTAACTATAGTTGCAATGGGAACAAGTGCTCCTGAGGCGGCAATCAGTATTTCAGCGGCTTTAAAGGATAGTGCAGGCATAGCTGTGGGTAATGTGCTTGGCAGTAATATTATGAATGTTCTGCTGATACTTGGTATTACTTCGGTTATTACACCTCTTGCGGTACAGAAATCAACTGTAAAAATCGAAATTCCGTTTGTAATTGCAATTACTGTTATATTTGGTTTGCTTGGACTTACAGACAATGTTCTTGGCAGATTAGATGGTGCAATTTTATGGCTTTTGTTTATTGCTTATCTTGTGTATCTGTTCATTATGGCAAAAAAAGGTAAGCCTAATGAAGAGGACGAGAAACCTAAAAATGATAATATGGTTAAGCTTGTTATTTTTGGCTTAATTGGTGTAGTGCTGATTGTTGTGGGTAGTAATGTTACAGTTGATTCGGCAACAGAAATTGCAAAGATTTTTGGAATGAGTGAAAGACTTATTGGTCTTACTATTGTTGCGTTTGGAACATCATTACCGGAGCTTGTTACAAGTGTTACAGCAGGCTTAAAGAAAAAGGCAGATATTGCCATAGGAAATATTGTCGGAAGTAATATTTTTAATTTGCTGTTTGTAATTGGTACATCTGCACTTATTACTCCTATTGTATATCAGGCAAATTTCCTTGTGGATACTATAATTTGCGTTGCAACAGTTGTTCTGTTGTTATTGTGCCTATTTAATAAGGATATGAAATTAAAGCGTTATGGTGGAATATTAATGCTTTTGGGCTATGCAGGATATTTTGTATATCTTTTGTTGCCGTAATGATATAGCAGTAAACTCCTGTTCCTTAATAGGGCAGGAGTTGTATTTTTAGATAGAAATAGTATCACAGAATATATACAAATGAATAATGCGTTAAAAAGAGATGACTTGAAAATGATAATAAATAATAAATATATATTAGCGGTTTTATCTGTATTGATAATTTTATTTACAGTTGGTTGTAAAGGCAGTACTACAGATAATGGGATTGAAACAAAAGCTGAAACTGAAACAAAGGAGATAACAATGACAGAAAATAAAACAGTAATACCAACAACAGAATTTGCAGAAAGCAGCATACAAATTCAAGTAGGAAATGATACATTAAATATTATTTTAGAGGATAATGAGTCAGCTAATGCCTTGAAAAAGCTTGTATCAGAAAAGAAAATAGTAATGTCAGCATCTAATTATGGTGGTTTTGAAAAGGTTTGCACACTTGGTGCAACGCTTCCGAAAAACGATGCTTATATTACAACAAGTGCAGGAGATGTATGCTTATATAATGGTGATAAGATAGTAATATTCTATGGTTCAAATTCATGGGAATATACAAAGCTTGGAAGAATACAAAATAAAACAGCAGATGAACTAAGTGAAATTTTAAGTGGCAATGATACGGAAGTTATATTAAAATCTGTTGAATGAGATTGTATTTTGGTTATATGAATTAATATCACTAACTATTGAATTTTGTAAAAAATATGGTATAATATAACAGATATATATTTAGTATATCTGTATGTATTTATGGTTTTAATATTGTACATTGCTGAAAAGTGTTATAAAAACTTTTTTAAAAAAGTTTTTAAAAAAGGGTTGACAAATCCTGCAAGTATGATATAATAATAAACGCTGAATGACACAGGAAATAATATTGTGTTTTGTTCAGATATGTGCCAGTAGCTCAGCTGGATAGAGCAACTGCCTTCTAAGCAGTAGGTCAGGGGTTCGAGTCCCTTCTGGCACGCCATATGGTGGGATTAGCGTAGTTGGTTAACGCGTCAGTTTGTGGCACTGAAGACCGACGGTTCGAATCCGTCATTCCACCCCATTCGACTCATTAGCTCAGTTGGCAGAGCACTTGACTTTTAATCAAGGTGTCTGGAGTTCGAATCTCCAATGGGTCACCATAAGCCGCTGAAGTATAAACCTTTGGCGGCTTGATTTTTTATTAAATGCATAGCTTGCGTGCTGATGAAACGGCAAGTAAATAATTTTATCGTCATTTTGATGAAATA
This sequence comes from Ruminococcus sp., assembly GCA_024403825.1. Classification (GTDB taxonomy): domain Bacteria; phylum Bacillota; class Clostridia; order Oscillospirales; family Acutalibacteraceae; genus Ruminococcoides. The sequence continues at coordinate 31,448 of JAKSRB010000013.1, forward strand.
ATATATTATCTGAATGCAATCAGATACAGCAATATGCATAAATTAAATATATTGTGCTGTCGCCAAGCGGTAAGGCAACGGACTTTGACTCCGTCATCTCGTGGGTTCAAATCCCGCCAGCACAGCCAGAAGCACTTGCTATTTAATATAGCAGGTGCTTTTTTCTTCAAAATTAAATAATCAAGGTGTCTAAGTCAAGGTGTTTAAGTTAAAAGGTGTCTAAGTCAAGGTGTCTAAGCCAAAATGTTTAAGTCGAGATGTCAAATTATAAGGTGTCTGATTTCTCGGTATATGAATAATAATGAAATGGAATATAATTCACCTACAAAGTACATAAGTAAAATAATGCAAAAACTCAATTATGTACAAAATGCGAAAAATATATTTAATTAATATTTTGTTATTGAAAAAAAAGCTAAAGTGCATTATAATATAATATGTATTTTTGCACAAATCGAAACAAAGGAGTATTTTATGATAAAGAATTTTCTTTTTGACCTTGACGGTACCTTACTGCCAATGGATATGGAAGTGTTTATAAAACTCTATCTCTCATCATTATGTAAAAAAATGTCCCCAATTATTAATCTTCAACCGCAAACTATTGTTGACTCAATCTGGGGCGGAGTTGCGGCAATGTCAAAAAATGACAACAGCCGACCAAACAAAGATGTCTTCTGGGAAACTGCTTCAAAAATAAGTGGAATTGATTTAAAAATATTTGAAAATCAATTTAATGATTACTATCTTACAGAGTTTATAGAAACAAAGGAGGGGATAGGTAACACTCCATATGCCCAAAAGTGCGTTGAACTTATCAAGTCCCATAACAAAAAAATAATTGCGGCTACAAATCCTATATTCCCTGAAATTGCTACCTATCGCAGATTAAATTGGGCAGGAGTGGCTCCTGAGGATTTTGACTTGATTACTACATATGAAAATATAGGTGTATGTAAACCGAATCTTGATTACTACCGAGAGATTTGTAAAAAGTGTGGAATCCGACCTGAGGAAAGCATAATGATAGGAAATGATGTTGATGAAGATATGTGTGCAGCACAGCTTGGATTTGATACATTTCTTATAACGGATTGTCTTATCAATCGAAAAGACAGAGATTATTCAATGTACAAGCATGGATCCTTTGAAGATTTCTATAATTATCTGAACATATACTTTGATGGCGAAAATAATTGAAAACAGGCTGGTGAAAAAATATGAATAACTATAAAATTGTAATGTCCATAATTTTTTTAGCTTGTGCGATAATAGAATATTTATTGATAAAAAATCGAAAAAATGCTATGTCGTTATTTTTTCCAATACTATTTTTATTCTTATCGGCATTCCCAATAATGACAGCTATGGATGCTTATATTCCTGATAACACAACCGAAAGCTACATAGCTGAGAGAGTGCAAAGCGATAAAAACAAGGATACTGGTAAAGTCAGTTATACTACAAAGTATGAATCACAGAGGACACATAGTGCATTTAAGCATAAATGTTTAGCATATGCAAGAATTATAATAAAGTATAATATTCCAACAATATTATTATTAATAGAATTTTTTGCGTTTTACGCAAGACAAAAAATGATGGATAGGCGTAGATTAAGAAACAATCTAATAATTTAACAAGTTATATTGAAAAATAAAGGTGTGGTGTCATCAAATGATGCTGCATCTTATTTATTTTCTTTGCAAAATTATGATAAATATTTCTATCAACAATATAATATTTTTTAATTATCTAAATAATCATTGGTAAAAATCACCAATAAATAGCTATATCAAATGTGCAATCTGACAAAAAATATTCACTTTATATTTTATTATTGTGTTTTTTTGAAAATAAATATATAATATATGTGGTAATTTTAGCCTATTATTTAGAAGTGGCTATTTTTTGGAGGTAATTAACGATGAAAAGCACAAAAAAATTAATAAGTATTGCTCTTGTTGCTGCCTTAGCATCCACAAGTATGGTTACTGCTATTTCAGCAAGTGCTGCTACAAAATCATCTGATTCTGTGGGTAGTACAGCCTTGAGCAGTAAGTATTCAACCAACGGAACAGGTGTAGGAACCAGCAAGACAATTTCTTCAGCAAGTGATTGGACAAGTGCAGAATTAATTGCACAGGGTGTTGCAAATGATGATGCAAATGTTTTCAAGGGTCCGCACGAATATCCTGTTTATGATGACTATGCACTTTATGCGGCATGGGACAACACAAACCTTTATATTGGTTGGCAGTATGTTGATGTAAGAGATGTTACAGCATCAGATCAGCAGGGTGCAGGTACAAACGAAGCAAAACCATATAATGCAGATATTCCTCAGATGCTCGCATTTGACCTTGGAACAGGTCATTACTCAGATGGCGGAATGGACACAGCTGCAAAAAACAGAGTTTGGGGCATTAATATCAGCTATGATACAAATGTTGATGCAATTATGTGTTTCTCCTCAAAGCCTGGCGTTGGTACACCGGCCCTCTTTACCACAAATGATAAAGGTGAGTTTTCATATGGGGCAGATTATTGCAGAAACTTCAAATCTCTTGGAATTTCATTTAAGTATGAAGACGGATTATTTGGTGGCAACAAAACTCTTACAGGTATTAAGGGTAATGGTTATACAGGATATAAGCCAGCAGATATAACAAGCGACAGTTCAGCGTGGACTGACCTTGCATCAGGTCACAAGTCATCACTTGATACATTCTATACAATGACTGTTCCGCTTTCAGCACTCGGCATTACAAAGGATTATATTGAAAACAATGGTATCGGAATTATGCATATGTCAACATATGGCGAAAGCGGTATCGGTAGTGTGCCAATGGATTATTCAATGCTCGATGCTGCAACTGATGAGTATTCAAAGGACCCATCTTCAACAGCAGAAAAAGAAGACAGCGATACAATCACAGTACCACTTGCAAGAGTAGGTAAGGGTGACATTAATCCTCCGACACCAAAGCCAACAACTGCAACTAACCCTACTGTTCCAACAACAACCCAGAAGGTTACAACTCCTACAACTGAAAAGCCTGCTTCAAACCTCACAGTAAAAGCTACATCAAACTTCTTCCCTGAGAAGAGCCTTGTACTTGCAGATGATGCAATGTCTGTTACTGTAACTTATGACTTAAAGTCAAATAAAAAGCTTGTAAATGGTCAGTGGGCATTATCTTATGATTCTTCAAAGCTTTCATTTAACAGTGCAAAGAACAGCGAATTGATGCCATATATCAATGGTGGCACAGTAAGAGTAACCGATGGTGAAATCAAAGGTAACTTTACAAATATTGACGAGCTTTATGATTTTACCACATCAAAGGAATTTGTTACAGTAACATTTGATGTAATCGGCACAGGCAATACAACAGTAGATTTAAAGGTTCAGGAATTATCAGTAGGACAGCTTTCAGGTGGAAGTCTTACATATACAACAGCTGTAAAGAACAGCGTTGATACAGGTAAGGAGTCATTTACTAAAGCTACAAACATTGTTGCTGATGAAACTCCAACAGTTGTTTCAGGACTTAAGGTAAATGCAAAGTCAAATGTATTCACAAGTGCAACTACTGAATTTAATAAAAATACAAATCAGATTAATGTTACATACAAACTCACATCATCAATGAATATTTACGATACACAGTGGGTACTCAAATATGATGCAAACAAGCTTTCACTCGCATCAACTGCCAATGCAATGCCAAAAATGAAGGCTACAGTAAGAAATACAACCGCTGGAACAGTAAAGGGCTACGCAACATCTGAGAGCCTTGTATCATTCAATAACGAAGCTTTCGTAAGCTTAACCTTTGATGTAATCGGCTCAGGCAATGCAAATATCAATCTTGATGTACAGGATCTTAGTGTAGGATACTTCAAGACAGGAAGCTCAACACCAACATATGCTTATATCATCAGCGATAGTTCAGTTGTTGACCTTTCAAGCAAAACAGGCTTTACCAAGGCTAAGGTTTCAGGTACTACAGCACTTAAAGGCACAGGTGACAGCACACTTTACGGTGATGTAAATGGTGATGGTACAATCAATGTAACTGATGCAACTACAATTCAGCATTACCTTGTAGGTCTTGCAATTCTCAGCGATGAGCATCTTACAAGAGCAGATGCAGACAGAGATGGCAGAGTAAGCATTAAAGATGCTACATTAATTCAGAAGTATTTAGTTGGTATTGTACCATCAATCTAATTGATAAAAGACTAAATAATTAAAATAATATTAACAGGGAGTTGAAAAAATTCAGCTCCCTGTTGCTTTTGGCTCAAAATATGAATTTATAGTGTGAATTGTATCATAGTATATTTTTGATATGTAATTTAAGATATATTAAAAATTATATAGGGGAGAGAGGAGATGTTCGTTGGTATTTTAAGATAATAAAATGCTTTATATGCGTATTTTAAATGCTTTTTATACTTTTAGTAAGTAGTTTCGGTATGCGTAAAATAAGAAAACTCGATTTAAAACTAAAATTTATGAATTACAAATTTTTATGAATACTATCTAATGTAGTAATTATAAAAAAACAAAAAAGCACCAAAAATTGGTGCTTAAAATTTGGAGCGGATGACGGGGCTCGAACCCGCTACCTCCACCTTGGCAAGGTGGCGCT
>JAKSRB010000130.1 GCA_024403825.1 Ruminococcus sp.
GTTATCTATTGTTACATAGAAATTTATGCTGAAAAATCATAAATAGTAAAGTTAAATTCACCTACTTACAGCATATCGAGCAAATTCGCAAAATCATCATTATCCATACTGTTATCAAAATCTGAAGCTGTATAAACATTTTCATCATAATTGATACAAAAATCTGAAAGTTCAATTAATGAATTTTTAAATAAATTCGCAAGCCTATTCATAGCTTCAAATTCATATACAGCAGAATTATAGCTTAAATTAAAGAAAAGCACTCCATTTGAAATCGAACCATTCAACATAATATTATTCATTAGTACATTTTCATTTGCAACAGTAAGTCCACCTACAATATTATTACTATTTTCTATTGCAGATTCACTATCTGAAGCACCTCCATATTCGCCCAGGTAATTCAGACAAATAAAGTCAGATTCATCAATATTGGCTTTCTCATTAAGTAATCTGTAATCCAATCCGTTTTTAGGAACTTTTCGTAGAATTTCCTTATTTTCTGTTAGCAATTCTTTTAAATCATTACTGCATAAAACAACAACAGGATATATACTTGAAAACCAACCAATGGTTCTGTCAATCAGAATTTCCTTGTGCAATGTTTCTCTACCATGGGACTCGAGAATTACAGTTAATTTATCCTGATTTGTCATTTTATTTACCGACATTGCAAGAGCAGAAATCAAAAATTCTCGTATATCTATATTAAATGAAAGTGCAGCTTCCTTAATATTTGCCGTTTCAACTGAATCCATAAATATATCTACATCTTTATAACCCTTGGCAGATAAATTACCCTTATTAAATTTAAAACCATAATCACTTATGTCAGTAGTAACCTCGTCCCAGTATTTTCTGTTTTCAGCAAACATTTCAGAAGTTTTATACTCATTTAATGCCCTACTCCATTCTATAAAAGAGGCAGTTTTTGCAGGCAATATAATTTTTTCACCGTTTGCGAGCTGTCTATACGCTGTTTCAAAGTCCTCTTCAAGTATTCTCCAAGAAATACTATCAATAGCCAAGTGATGTATAGCCACTAACATTGCCCTTTTATCTTTAAGATTAAATACTGCAACCTTCACTAATGGTCCGTTTCCAAGATCAATACTTGATTGAATTTTGGTGCATTTATCCTCAATATCAGAAACTGTATAATTTTTATTACTATAATCAAAGCTGTAAAAATCAAACATTTTACTTTCACTTGAACTAAGTATTTCAACCTGTTTATTTCTGTAAACAGCTCTGAATATATCGTGCTTAATTACAATTTCTTTAAATATCTGAGAAATTTCACTGTCTGTGATACCAGAAACATCAATAATCTTTGCCTGATTATAGTGATGTGGCTTTGCTAAAGCTAAGTTTTCAAAATAGTGTATCATTGGAGTTTTTTCCACTATTCCCACAGCTTCCGACTGACTATAAATTAAATGTTCAAATTCAATACAATTAATACATTTTCTAATAATTTTATGATACATAATATCCGCAACAGTAATTTTGTAGCCAATATCTCTAAGCTTTGATACAATTCTTATTGCTTTAATTGAATCTCCACCAAGTTCAAAGAAATTGTCATTTAAACCAACCTTTTCAACATTTAAAATAATGCTAAATATACTACATACATTAACTTCCATCTCAGTAGTTGGTTCAATGTATTCCCTTGAAGTTCTAATCTCGATTTCTGGTAATACTCGTTTATTAAGTTTTCCGTTCTTTGTTACTGGTATTGCATCTATTTGCATCATATATGACGGCACCATATATTCAGGAAGTGTTTCGCCAAGAATATCTCTTATATTAGAAATATCTAATTCCGAATCACTTGTAAAGTAAGCATATATTGCCTTGTCGCCATTTTTATCTGTACGAG
>JAKSRB010000131.1 GCA_024403825.1 Ruminococcus sp.
AAGACAGTTCATCACGATGCAGTGACCGAGAGAGTATGGGTAGTTGATAAAGCTGCATATACTTATGAAGAGCCAATATATGATGAAGTTGGAGTTGCTATCTGTAACGATTGTGGTGCAGATATAACAAATGCAGATATTGGTGAGCATTGTGTTGAACACGCTGAAAACGGCGGTCGTGGCAGTTATCACGATGAATGGCGGAATGTTCAAGTCGGCACAAAAACAGTTGAAGAACCTGAGCAAGGTCATTACGAAACGAAAATAGTAACCCAAGCCTACGATGAGCAAGTGCTTGTTAAAGAGGCAGGTTATTATTAATAAATCTCAATTACTGCGGAAAGGCAATTAAGGTAACCCTTAGTTGCCTTTTTGCATATGAATATATTTTAAATTAAGCAGGGTTTAAAACTCTGCTTTTTCTTTTTCAAAAAACAAAAGGAGTGAGATTAATGAAACAAAGAACTCATTGCAGAGATAGACCAAATAATGTAGGTTGCAAATTTTAGAATTTATGAAAGGATATGCAATGATGAATAGATTAATAAAACGAATCACAGCGTTAGCCTTGTCAATATCAAGTATTTTTACTATAGCTACCTCATCAGTAGCTGCTGCTACTAATGATAGTGCGGTCGGAGCTGGTCAGACTTCAATAGTACTTAAACAAGAGGAGGAATTAAAATATTCTTCTTCTTTTGGTTGGACGGCTGTAAAAATGACAGCTGACAATAAAATGGTGTATTGTTTACAGCCTGATAAGCCTGCACCGCCAAACGGCACATATCGTACAGACAAAAATACATTGTATGAATATACATCTGATAAGCTGAACTACAATCTTATTAGAAAAGCTATGTATTATTGTTACGGAGGTGACGGATTTAAAAAAGAAGTAAATGCATTTGCTACAGATACATCAAGTCACTATAAAGAATTTGACGGAAATACAATGGCTGCGTTTATGGGGAATTTAAAATATAGTCAATATGGATATACTGTACTTGAGCCGTCTGGCTCAGAACTGCATTATCTACTAACTCATATATTGCTAAGTTACTTGTTTGGATATGAAAACTGGAACTCAAAGTTACCGTCAACAGACTGGGAAAGTACAATCAGAGAATTAACTGATGTAATCAAAAATGCACCAGCTGTTCCAGTATCTTCAAAGCTATATATTCTTGACATTGGTTCTGATTATCAAAAGGTTATTGTTTTAAGAGATAGCATTAAGCTACAGCTTAATAAAATCTCTGCAAACGCAAGCTTAACAGCAAATAACAGCTGTTACAGCCTTGAGGGTGCAAGGTTTAATATCTATCTTAACAAAGCTTGTACAGACTACTTTGGATATATAGAAACAAATAAAAACGGATATGGCAAATATGGAGCAGGCTCAAACGGTATTGATGTATCACTACAAAGCTACTATGCGAAAGAAGTTGAAGCTCCAAAGGGATATAAGCTAAATCCAACAGTATTTGAATTTAGGGATAGCGGACAAACTGCTGATGGTGCAAAAATTTACAGCTTTACTTGTGCTGACGAACCCGGCAATGACCCTATAGGTGTATCTATAAAAAAGCTGGATAAGGTAACAGGTTTGTCAACTGAAAAACTCGCAGGTGCAGAGTTCACTATAAAATATTATGATGGTTACTATAATACAGCTGATGACCTGATTTCAAAGACTCCTGTTCGTTCTTGGGTGGTCAAAACTGATGATAATGGTAGAGCGAAACTTCTTCCTGCTTACCTCGTTTCTGGTGATGATTTTGGATTTATGTCAATACTTTGGACACAAAAAGTTAAACAGATACTATGCAAATA
>JAKSRB010000132.1 GCA_024403825.1 Ruminococcus sp.
AGACTACGAAAGGCTTGAAGCCTTCTCAGAATCCTGCAAAATCAAAACTGCCCACAAGGGCAAAAACGCAGATGCCTCAATGCAGGAAAAGATAAACCACAAAAAGTTTATATGCAATAATAACCCTATGGGATGGAAATGGTTTCAGCTTGATTTTGGTGAAATATCCACCCTTAAATATGAAAATGAGCAGGGCGTAAAGGAGCTGAAATTCAGCTTTGACAGTAACATAATTCAGCCCTTCCCACAGCTTGGCTACTCTAATAATACAGGCTCAGTTTACACTGATACAAGGCTTTTTGAATGTGCCGTATCAGGCGGATGGGACTATGGCAACAAGCTGAATATTTTTGTGCAGATTATTGACGAATACCTTGCAAGGCTCAATATGAATTTTGTATTTCCTGATGAGGATAACTGTGGATTTATATTTGAAAAGACCGCAGAGGATTTCCTTTGGGAATACGATGGTGAAGGTATAGCAAGAGCAGAATAAAACAAAAAGGCCGCTTGATTTTTCAAGCGGCTTTAACTATTCAATTTTTGCCAACAACCTGGAAGGATTTATCGGTATACTGCATTATTTCTATCTTATTTCCGTCAGGGTCGTGTATCCACATCTGATAAGTAAAATCAGGGCCGAAGGAAATATCTGTATCAATTTTTACGCCCTTTGCAATAAGGTCTGCTTTTGTTGCTTCAATATCATCCACAATAATTGCAAAGTGCTGATAATTAAGGTGAATATTTTTTGCTTTATGGCAAATGAAGGCGGCAAGCTGATCAAATAATTCAATATAAATGCCATCCTTAATCTCTAAGTATGTAAGCCAGGGCTTATTCTTCTTTTTCTCCAGCAGCTTAAATACAAAATCAGGAACAGGGTAGCCGGAGCTTTTGATAATGCCGAAAAAATCCTCATATAAAAATGAAAATTTCTCTTTGCAGCCAAGTATATCTCTGTAAAAGGCAACGGATTTCTCCAGATTTTTGCAGTTGAATGCAACGTGTCCAAACTGAGCAATAGCCATAATAGTCCTCCTGAAGTTATGCCTTAGGTAAATGCCATTTGAATTGAGCGGCAAGAAGGCGAAGAATAAGTGTAACCGCAATGCCTGAAATCATTGCAACTGTCTCGTTAATTGGGAAAAGTATAATACAAACAATAGCACCTGACAGGCTTGCAGCGGCATAAAAATGGCGAACAAAAATTGTAGGCTTCTGTGTGGCAAAAATATCACGGATTACGCCACCACCTACGCCTGTAAGCACACCTAAAAACAGCTCAAACAAAACGTTGTTAAATGGCATAGCAGTTTTTAATCCGATAACGGTGAAAACTCCAAGACCCAGAGAATCAATAAAAACAAACCACTTGTGGTTTACATTTACATGACGGCGGATTGCAGGGATAAACACAATTGCTGCAACGCCGAAAGCAATTAAAGAGTACAAGGGATTGATAAGCGCAGTAGGCGGGGTTGACCCAATAAGAATATCACGGATAATGCCTCCGCCGATGGCAGTTGTAACGCCAAGAATAAGCACACCGAGAATATCCATCTTATTTTCAATAGCCACCATAGCACCGGAAATTGCGAAAGCAATGGTGCCTATAATTTCAAGAATAAAATACAAGTCTATCTCAAACATAATTTTCACCTGATTTTTGGAAAAATTATAAAGTGATTATCATTTAGATTATAGAATTACAAAGTCCAAAACGCAAGAGAATATGAGCTATATTTTTAATCTTTTTTCAGAAATGAGAATGGATGGG
>JAKSRB010000133.1 GCA_024403825.1 Ruminococcus sp.
ATCGAAATATCACAGGAAACAGCAGTTATAAATGATTTGCCCGATGAATACTATGACTATATGCGATATCTTTTTGCAGATGTAGTCGGCTTTAACAGAACATATCAGTGGTATGGTTCATATACTGACAGCAATTCAGGTGGTATTCCTATTGAGGGCGCAACAGAAAGAAAATTTGTTCCAAAAGATTTTCAGCAATATCCATATTACTATTGCAAGGTTGTCAGTACAGATGTAGGTTATGACCCTATAGAAATAAAAACCGGTGCAACAAAATATATGGATTACTCAGGAGAAATTCCCTCTGCTGATTATTCCAGGCTCGATGAGGTGTTGGCTACAATACCAGATAACTTAAGTGTATATACAGATGAATCAGTAGCAGTTCTGAATGGAACTCTTAATGAAATTGATAGAAATCTTGATGCATCAAGTCAAAGCTTAATAAATGAGTATATCAATAATGTAAGCGAAGCAATTGCATCTCTCAGGCTCAAAAAGTATAAAATCACATTTGTAGTTGATGAAAACACTAAGTATGAGTATTTACTTGAGTACGGAGAGAAAATATCATTGCCTGAAGACCCGCAAAAAGAAGGCTATATATTCAAAGGGTGGACAGAGGGTGTATCAGACACAATGCCAGCCTGTGATTTGACGGTATTCGCAATATTTGAAAAGCAGGGGAATCTATCGGTAGAAATTAAAAACTATGTGGAAACCAGAACGGTATGCTACAAGACAACTATCATATTCACAGCAGAAACTAATGATTTACCTGACGATGCTGCTGTTGTGTGGTATGAAAATGGTGAACTGGTGGAAAGCGGTAACAGAGTTGCAAAATTGAGAGCAACCAAAGACTTTACCATTCAGGCAAAGGTTATTGATAATGATGGAAATGTTATTGCTGAATCTGCTGTTGAAAACGTAAAAGTAAAACACACATTTATTGCAAAACTGGTTGCATTTTTCAAAATGCTGTTTGGAAGATTGCCTGTGATTGAGCAATAAAATTCAGGGAGTGATAGCCTAAATCACTCCCTGAAAATGGAGGTTGAAAATTTGAAATATATACGAATAATACCAATATTATTGGTTGTTATATCTTTATGTTCCTGTGGTGTAAAAGCATCTACAGACGAAATATACTATGGCCAGACAAAAGAATCTACATCTGCCGAATCAAAATATATAATTGAAGAAAAAAGAGTTGTTGGTGATTCATATATAGTCAGCATTCCGAATGGATACACTGCAAAAGAAAATAAAGGCACAATAGTTTTTGAATCTAACAGTGGAGAAGGTCCACGTGTATCAGTAGAAGAGTATATATACGCAGGCGATGACTTAAACGCCTATATAAACAGAACACTGAATTCATACAGACAAATAGGTGCTGATGTTTCAGATGCAGAAATAATTATCATCAATGAAAAAATCATGAACCGATATGAAGTAGATTATGTTTCAATAAATGCGTATGCATATTTTGTTGATTTGGGTGATGAAGCAATATGTGTTTCCGTTATTTCCGAAAAAGATTCTATAGATCCCGAAACAGCTGATGGGTTCGTTGAAGGTTTAAATATACTTTGATTACTTAAGTATATATTATCAGACATTATAATGATATCGTTATGGTAGTGAGTGTAAAATAGTGAAATATTAGTGAAATAATAGTGGAATTTTCTGCTTCAATGTGT
>JAKSRB010000134.1 GCA_024403825.1 Ruminococcus sp.
CTGTAATTTGGTGTTATAACTTATATTTGTTGAATCCTCTGCGAATGCAATGGGCATAAAGGTTGCAAATAAAGCAACACATAAAATAACAGAAATTATTCTTTTCATTTCCCCTCCAATTAAATACCTTTAGTAAAATCAAGTATAAAAGAATCAGGATAAAAATAATGCATAATGAACCAGTAAAGCTTGTCAAAGAAACCGTGCTTTACTCCGTATTTCTGAATCTGTCTTGTCTGTACACCATTCTTTTGAGTTGCAACTATTTCCACTGTAAAATCATCTGTCACCTGTTTTATTTCAACAATCATTTCGTTGCTTATCGGTTTGCCGTTCAAATACCATAATATACTTACATCGTCATCTACATCGGCTTTAAGCCTGATTGTTGATTTATAGTTGCATACCATGCGCCCATCGTGATAAAGAATTAAAATGTCATCCTTAATTTCAGGCTCTTTATACTGAAATGGCGGTATGGAAGTAGTATCCGTATTAAAGTGCCATGTTGCTGTATCAAGACAATCGTTAAAATTGCCTATTTCTATTTTTTCCTTATCTGCCTCTGACCCTGCAAAATATATATCTTTAAGATTTTCAGTCAGGATGAAAGAATAGTCAGTTATTTTCTCTATTTTGCCCTCAATAATTACCCTTTCAAGGGCAAAATCGGTACTGAATAGATGATTAATATCTTTTACACCTGCAGGTATATTAACACTTCTGAGACTTTCACAAGAATCCAAGGCGCTGTCACCAATATAGGTTACACTACCTGGAATTACAAATTCCTGAATTTTTTTACAGCCATAAAATGCGTAGTTCTCTATGATTTTTACAGTATCAGGAATAACTATCTTTTCAAGAATCTGACTCCTCGCAAGCGCATGGTCTCCGATACATTCAACTCCGTAAGGTATTGCATACTCTGTTCCTTCTCTCATAGCAGGATACATAATTATTTTCGTACAGTCTTCATTAAAAAGCACACCATGCTTCAAGGTGAAGTACTCATTGTTTTTTCCAAGTTTTATTTCTTTCAGAGACGGATAGCCTACTACATTATACAAATATTGCATACTACTTGGAAATGATATAGTTTCAAGTTTTTCACTGTAAATAAAGGCGAAAGCATTTACACCTGTAACACCCTCTTCAATTATTACTGATGTAAAATCCAAATCGCCCCAAGCGGGACAATCATCCTTTCCATCCGGTATGGAACCACTGAAACTATAGCTCATATTTCCTGTGCCTGATATTGTAAGTACGCCATCATCAAAGCTCCAGATTATGTTACCCTCCTTGCCGATAGTACCTGATGTTACAGCAAAAGTACTAAATGGAACGATTGCCATGATAATAGCTGCACACATTAAAACTGAAATCAGTTTTTTCATAAATTTTCTCCTTTATTTTCCCTTAACATTTAATATATCAGACTGCAAACAGACCTTTTATAAGGTTGATAAATGTAATAATAATTTTTGAAATAAATGCAAGGATGCTGTTCTGAGGTGACTCAGTAATTCTGAACTCATAGTTTACTGAGCCAGTGAAATTTCCTTTACCCCTTATAACGGCACTTGCAAGACCTGGGGATGAATTTTGCTTATAATCTACAATATAGTCTTTACCCTCGTTAAGCAGCTTGCCCTTGTATGATATGATAACCTTTGGCTTTA
>JAKSRB010000135.1 GCA_024403825.1 Ruminococcus sp.
TTTTATTGACTTTGAATATTTGCCATATTATAATATATTTATCAAAATATAGGAGGTTTCTCTATGATAAAGAAATTTAAAAAAGTTTCTGCATTATTGCTCTGTGCAATGATTATCCAAAGTACAGCATCAACCGCAATGGTAAGTGCTGCTACAGTTGATAATTCAGCAAATGTTTCGGCAGCTGTAAATGTTCAGAGTGTTAGTGCAAATGCTACAAGCGGTACTTGTGGTGACAATCTGAACTGGTCATTCAACAGTTCAACAGGCACATTAACTATTACTGGTTCTGGTGATATGTACAATTATTCATGGTCTAATGATGCACCATGGTATAATTTGAGGAATTCTATTAAGGTTGTTGTTTTACCTGATGGCATTACTTCAATAGGTGATTTTGCTTTCTATGACTGCGAATATCTTGAGAGCATTACTTTACCAGAAAGCATTGTATATTTAGGTAAAAAAGCTTTTGACTTATGTCGAAATCTTGAGAGCGTTATTTTACCAGAAAGCATTGTATCCTTAGGGGAATATGCTTTTGCTTATTGCAGTAATTTGACAGAGATTACCATTCCGTCAAATGTGAATAATATTGCTTCATATGCATTTGAAGGATGTTCAGGTCTTACAGATATTACTATTTCATCGGGTGTTACAAAAATTGGTGATAGTGCCTTTAGCTATTGTAAAAGTCTTACCAATATCACTATTCCTGATTCTGTAACTGAACTTGGAAAATATGTTTTTAATGACTGTATCAGTCTTGAAAGTGTTCAGTTGTCAGAGAATATTACTGAAATTCCTGGATATGCTTTTGCTCGTTGCGAAAATTTAAAGAGTATTACAATACCAAAAAATGTTACTGATATTGGATATTATGCATTTATATGCTGTACTTCACTTACTAATATTGTAATTTCTGATAGTGTTGAAAGTGTGGGTAATGGTACATTTGAGGGATGTTCAAATCTTTCAACTGTGAGCATAGGTAAAAACATCAAGTTGGGCTACTCAGATGAAGATTCTTATGGTTACTATTATAACAATGTATTTAGCGGTTGTGACAAAATTACAAAATTTACAGTAGCAAGTGGAAATCCGTATTTGTCTGCATCAAACTATAATTTATATAATAAGGATAAAACAGTATTAATTAAGTATGCGGGGGGCAGAACTACTACCTCTTTTACTGTACCTACAACTGTTAATAGAATTTCAGAGTATGCCTTTAGTGGTGCTGAAAATCTGAAAACCGTAAAAATTCCAAATAGTGTTACTGAAATTTCTTATAATTGTTTTGCTAATTGTACAAACCTAACTACAGTTACTTTACCTGATTCTTTAAAGACTATTAATGATTCTGTATTCTTTGGCTGTTCAAGCCTTGCATCAATTACAATTCCTAAAAATGTTGAAAGTATTTATGGTGGTTCAGCTTTTTATGGGTGTAATGCACTTGAAAATGTAACAATTCTCAATCCAATGCTTGATTTTAAAAATCAGGGTATTTTTGGTTATGATAATGAGAATGTAACAATTTATTCATATCAGTATTCCTCTGCTGAAAAGTATGCAAAAGAGTCTAACTATAAATTTGTTGCGTTAGAGGGTAAGCCAGATTATTCTGAAATTGCCTGCACTG
>JAKSRB010000136.1 GCA_024403825.1 Ruminococcus sp.
TTGAATTTATATCTTGTTCCCGTCACAGTTTTTAAGGGGATTCTATTGTTATATGTTATTATATAATATTCAGAGCAATTATGTCAATAGATTTTTAAAATAATTTGCTATTGCCTTAAAAGATTGATGTTAAAATGTAGTCGGACAAAGCATTATCTGATTTAAATTCAACTAAAATAAAATGAAATTTCTATATAAGTAAAATCTGAATACATCAAGAAACAATAACGCATAAATAAAAAGTTGAATTTTGTTACTTTCGGTACTTGAATATATTCTTGCTATGTATTATAATTAACATTAATCTGTAATAATTAATAACGGTTGGTGATATTTATGAGATTTTGTAAACATTGCAATATGCCAGTTGACCAAAACACAAGTTTTTGCCCTAATTGTGGCACTCCTATTTATAATAGCGGAGTTGTTCAATCTCAAAAAGAACCTTACTCTACTTTAAGCATTGTTGCATTTGTTTTATCTCTTACGGTTTCTGCCCTTGGTGGATTAATATGTGGTATTATTGATAAAGCAATTCATAAAAACAGCAAACATAATTTCTCAGTAGCTGCAATTATAATATCATCTATAAGATTATTTCTTAGTGTTGCTTTAATTACTTTATATATTATATTCGGATTAAGTTTTTTAAGTTTTGCCTTAGGAATGACAGATAGTAGCTTAGATAATACATATAGTTACTCAGATAATAATTCCGAAGAACAAGCACCATTAATAATAAATATACCTGAAGAAAAAATTGAAATCAATCAGTATAATTATGATGATGATATTGAAATAACATTTGATGTGTTTGATGTTAGCTATGAAGTAACAGATTATACATTTTCAGATTTATGTATGGTAGACTTTACTTTTACATCTACTATGACAATGAATGAATCACTTCTAAATTCAAATTATGTTAAGTTAACTTATACGCTAACCGACTCGACAGATGTTATCGTAGATAAAGGTACCGCTTTTGTAGGTCCTCTGTCAGTTGGTGAAACTATGAAAGACAGTTTTTCTACTATAAATCTTGAAAAGGGAAAAGAATATACATTAAATTTTGAAGATTATATGCATTAAACATTCTTATATCTGATGTATATTTGTTTTATACAACTTTTTCATCACGCAAATCAATTTTTAAAATTTATGCTGTTAAGTATCATATTTTTGACATTTTTTGTAGTTCCAACACATTTATGCGACTTGATAGCGAATAAAAATAATCAAAAACCCTCCTATTTAACAAAAGGCAATTAATTTAATCAGCAAAATTGATTTCCGTGCTTTTTCATAAATTGCTATTTACATTTTTGTATTTGCGTGTTATAATCTTACTATATCCTTTGAAATTCTAATTTATTGTTTTTATATATGGGAGGTTTTGAAATGAAAAAAGTTATTTCTGCTGTTTTTGCTGTTGCAATTATACTTATTTCTGCCATACCGGCATTTGCTGCTGAGAATGATGAAGCTGTTGGTGTAACAGAGTATTATCCAAGTCCGACTGCATCAACTGCGGTTGACCCAAGTAATCCGTCTTATCCAAGCTATCCATATGACCCAAGTAATCCGTCTTATCCAAGCTATCCATATGACCCAAGTAATCCGTC
>JAKSRB010000137.1 GCA_024403825.1 Ruminococcus sp.
ATACAAAGCTTGTGCCGGATGAGGTTTTAACCTTGTCCGTTTTTCTGCAGTGGCTTTCTGTATTTATGAGTATGCTCTCAACCTTATAGATATAGTAATTCTTTTCTGAGGCCGACATCCTCTTCATAAGCTTAATAAGTGAGGAGTAGTTTGAGGAAGAGCTGTAGTATTTAAGTACTTTAGTACCTACTGTAGTGTTTTGTGTAGGTGATACCTGTATCTTCTTAATGATGGCATATAATACATTAGACTGTCTTCTTACTCTTTCGGTGCTGCTTACAGAGGAGCTTCTTAAATAATCTATGGTCTTTTTGCCATCCATTGAGGTGCCGTCAATAGTAATACCGCCATAGCCGTTTACTACATCTACAACGCCTTCAATCTGTACTACAACTGAGTTATCAATATCTATCTTAAAGTCATTTTCAACTGCTGCAGTAAGGGCTGAAAGGCCTTCGTTATAGAATATGTTACCAAAGGTATCATACTTGTTTTCTTTTTTTGATAAATAGTATGTATAGGAGGCTTCAAGAAGGGGAGTGATGTAAATCTTTTTATCAGTTTCATTTGCTGATAAAATAAAAATTGCATCTGTTTTTCTTGGACCTGTAGAATCCTTACATACCATCAGAACATTATTAACACTATTGGTTTTAACATTTTGATTAGAGTTTGTAGCCCATCTTCTGAAATACTTCTGAATTTCAGTTTCGTTTTCCACAGAAACAACCTTGCCGTTGCTGTCTGTAACCTTTACATCGGAAACTGTTGTACCGTTTACTATTTCAACAAGATTTCCCTGTGCGTCGGTTACCGTTTCAACTTCACTTTCAATTAAGTCCTCGTGGATTGTATCAAAGTCGGAGATATTATCCTTAGGTTTCTCTGCCTCAACGTTATCCTTTATGGAGGATACTATATGTCTTATACCGGACTGCTTGTTATCGTCCGTATTGGTATAGTCAATTATAAGAAAAGTTGAAATGCCGATTATAAGAGCCAGTACGACTGAGGCCACTATTACAAAAGGCTTTCTTTTCATTTTTACTTCCTTTTTTATTACATATATGTTGTGTGGTTTTAAAGATGTTAAATAAAAAACACCCATAATTTGCGATTATACAGATACATTATATACAATATACTGCGTAATGTCAAACATTTGGGTGAATTAATTGTAAATTTTTTATAAATCAGCAATTTTATTTTGCAGCTGCCACAGCAGGTATACCTGCCTCTGCTTTAAGCTCGCTTAATGCTGTAACTTTTACGGAAATTGCACCGCCGTTATTAGCTGAAAGTATGTCGGTAGTGTATTTATCGCCAACCATAGCAATTTCACTTACAGGTACATTTATAGCCTTTGATATAACCCTGAGGCCTAAGGTCCAGGGCTTAAGTGCAAAGCCAAAGAAAGGGGCATTACCAAGCTTGCGGCTCATTATAAATGCTCTTGACCAGATTGTATTTGAAATAATTACAACCTGATAGCCATTCTCACGCATTTCATCAGCCCACTGAAGCACACCATCCTCATAACGAAGAGAACCGTAGGGCACTACTGTGTTATCAAGGTCAAGGGCAACTGCCTTTGCACCCATTTTTTCCATATCATAAGGGG
>JAKSRB010000138.1 GCA_024403825.1 Ruminococcus sp.
CATCACCTGGCCTTACATGCAAATGATAGGTATTTGAAAGCATAACCTGACAGTTAATATTTTCAAGGTCTGTTGAGGATAAAGCGCCCTTAATTGCACCGCAGGTGGCAACATTCATAAATGCAGGGGTCTGAAATGTGCCGTGTACAGTTTCAAATTCACCCCTACGTGCATTTCCTTCTTTTTTAATAAGTTTATACATATTATCACCAGTTGGAATTTTAACTGAATTTAACTCTTATGTCAATTGATATATTTTATATAAATTCATATATACTTGACCTATTATAGTAAAAATAGTATAATTAGCAGGAAAGTGAGCAAAATTCAATGAAAAAATTGATTAAATTTATTATAAAAGCTTCCTTTACAATAGTATTATTTTTTATCATTATAAATTTAGCAGAGATATTTCTTTCTGCACCACATATTAAAAAAGCTGACAAGCTGAAAGATGATTATGACTGTGTTATCGTACTTGGCACAAGTGTAAAAGGAAACACACCAGGTATAATGCTAAGGGATAGATTAGATACATCTATTGAACTGATTAAAAGTAATAAAGCAGATATTATACTTATGAGTGGTGACGGTCGCAGCAGCTATTATAACGAAACAAAGGTTATGTATGAGTATGCTGCCGATTCAGGAGTTAATTCCGATATAATATATGCTGACCCTGCCGGTCTTTCTACTTATGAATCTGTTTACAGAGCAATAAAACTGCTTGACGTAAAAAAGCCTATAATTGTTACACAGCGTTATCACCTTTTCAGAGCTATATTTATTGCAAGATGGCTTGGTGCAGATGCAACAGGCGTTGCCTGTGATAATAACGAATATGGTAATTATTATTACCGACACTCAAGAGAATTTTTCTCAAGAATCAAAGCGTTTTTCTATGTAATAGTTAACCCATATAGCGATAATATAAATGATATAAAAATATATTTAGCGGAAGTGTACTATGATAAAAAAGCTTGACATTCAGATACGATTGCTTAAATCTGCATTTCTTCTGATGATATTTTTAATATTTACAGATTTGCTCATGCTTGTAAATGTTAAACCTATCGGACCAGATAACACAAAAATCGGATTTGCAGCTATCAATCAGTTTTTCAGAGATAAAATAGGGACAAGCAGTAAATGGTTTTTAATTACTGATAAAATTGTTTACCTTGCTATTTTTCTTGTTTTTATATTTGCTGCAATAGGCATAATGCAGCTTATAAAGCGAAAAAATATTAAACTTGTAGACAGCCACATAATATCTTTGGGTATAACCTATGCTGTAACTGTTTTCTTTTATTTTGTATTTGAAAAGATAGTTATCAACTATAGACCCGTTAAAATTTTTCTTGATGATACCATAAATGAAATTGGAGTGCTTGAAGCCTCCTACCCTTCCACTCACACTTTAATTGCAGTTATCTTTTTTATTACAGCAGCAATTGAAGCAAGTAAACTGATTACATCTGATAAATACAAAATAATCAAAATTGTGATTTATATTTACTGTGGCATAATGGTATTTACCGCAGTTATAGGCAGGCTTCTTTC
>JAKSRB010000139.1 GCA_024403825.1 Ruminococcus sp.
TCTGCTGTAAGCTCTGGTCTGTTCAGATATCCTCGTGCTACTCCGTCTCCGGCTATACACAATTCACCTGGTACTCCTATTCCACACAAATCCATTCCACTTAAAATATATATTTTAGTGTTACTTATAGGTTTACCAATAGGTACATTTTCAGGAATTTCTGTACCATAAACATATTCCCAATGAGTGGCAAGTACTGTATTTTCAGTTGGTCCATATGCGTTGATATATCTGTATTTTGATACAGTTCTCCTTACTATATCTTTATTTGCGGCTGACCCGCCTGTTGTAAGTATTCTCAATGTTTTTAAATTACCAACCTGTATATAATACTGTGGTGGTAATAAAGTAATGCTAACCTTATTTTCCGAAACATACTTTTCAAATTTTTCTATATCAACTATTGTCTGCGACGATACCAAAACTAATGCTGCACCATTATATAATGACATTGTCATTTCCCATACAGATGCATCAAATATATAGTTTGCAAACTGCAATACCCTGTCGCTTTCAGTTACATTATACAGGTTTGTAAGGTAATGTTTCATTGACACAACTCCACGATGTTCAAGAATTACTCCCTTCGGTTGTCCTGTGGTTCCTGATGTATAAATGCAATATACTAAATCTGTTGATCTATTTATGTGTTCAGGGTTGCTTGTTTCACCAATAAATGTATCTGTTTCAGCAAGATTTATTGCAGTTTCTTTAAAATCTGATTTTAACTCACTTTCTTTAATATATGTAAGTATTGACTTTGGCTTACAATCATCAAGCATATACTTTATTCTATCTTCTGGATATGATGGGTCAATTGGTACATATGCTCCGCCTGACTTGATAATTCCAAATATTCCAATTATCATTTCTATGCTGCGTTCTGCTATAATTGCTACAAAATCGTCTGGCTTTATTCCCTCAGTTCTAAGCCTATGAGCGATTACATTTGCTCTTTCATTAAGCTCCCTATATGTTATGCTTTCTTCTTCAAATATTACTGCAATATTATCAGGAGTTCTTGTCACCTGTTCTTCAAACATTTCAACAACAGTTTTATTTTTAGGATAATCAAGAAATGTATTATTGAATTTATTTATTATACAATTCTTATCATCTTCAGTAATCATTTTAATGTCACTGATTTTTCTCTCATATGAAGGAACTATATTCTTTAACACTTCTGCTAAATTATTTATTATTCTTACAGCAGTTTCATATTTATATAAATCGGTACAATATCCAAGTGCAATTATAAATCTTCCATCAAACTCAGATACATTAAATTCCAGTTCAAATTTTGAAATACTATTTTCTCCAACCGATTCTGATATTTCAACATTTGATACCTCACCATTTGTTTCCTCATTATTTTGCATTGCAAACATTACATCAAATAGCGGATTTCTTGACATATCTCTGTTTACATCTACATTTTCTACGAGTTCTTCAAAAGGATACTCCTGATTTTCGTATGCTTTCAGACAACTTGCCTTTACCTCTTCAAGAAAATCTGAATATTTTTTATTTCCCTCAGGTCTGCCCCTCATTGCAA
>JAKSRB010000014.1 GCA_024403825.1 Ruminococcus sp.
TTATTTATCAAGCATATTGTGTGATTTTTCCACCAATTCAACAGCGGTAACATCTGTAATCAGCTTTGGTTCATCACTTTTCATAATGTGAATAAGATACTCAATATTTCCCTCAGGACCTTTAATCGGAGAAAAATCAAGGTTAAGCACATCAAATCCATTTTCAAGACAGAAATTCACTATATTCTGCACAACCTCAATATGTACCGCTGGGTCACGCACAACACCTTTTTTTCCTACCTTTTCTCTGCCTGCTTCAAACTGCGGTTTAATAAGACAGACAGCCTGAGCGTTTTCAGACATAAGCTGTCTTGCAACAGGCAAAATCAGCTTTAATGAAATAAAGGAAACATCAACCGAGAAGAAATCAATTTCGTCAGGCACCTGCTCTTTTGTAACCTTTCGCATATTTGTGCGTTCAAGGTTTACAACCCTTTCATCATTTCTGAGTTTCCATGCAAGCTGGCCATAACCAACATCTATCGAATAAACCTTTTTAGCTCCATTCTGCAGCATACAATCAGTAAATCCGCCTGTTGATGCTCCAATATCCATTGTGGTCTTACCGCTCAAATCAAAATCAAAATTCTGAATAGCCTTTTCAAGCTTCAAGCCTCCTCGGCTTACATATTTCTGAACATTTCCTCTGACCTCAATATTTGCATTTTCATCATATGCAGTTCCGCACTTGTCGGCTTTCTGATTATCAACATAGACCTGCCCTGCCATAATTACTGCCTTGGCTTTTTCTCTGCTTTCAGTAAAGCCTTTTTCATAAACAAGTACATCTAATCTTTTTTTCATATATCAATCATTTTCCTTAATTTCATTTGAAATAATATTTACCATTCCGTCATCATCAAGCCTGAGCATTTTCAAAGCCTCAGATACTTCCATTTGCTTTACAAACTCGTCATTGATAGCCCTGATATGATAATCACCGCTGAAATCTGTCATAGCAAGCAAATCACAGAAATTTCTTGCAATACCACCGTTTTTTATTCCCTCTTCAAAAAACCATATTTTTTCAGCATTTTTGGCAAATTGTATTGCTTTTTTATCTATAGGCTTTATTGTGCAAAGCTTTAGGATAGCTATTTCAATTCCCTGCTCTGCAAGTCTTTGCTTTGCTTTGCAGGCATATGAAAACAATCTGCCATAGGTTATCAGAATATTTTTACAATCCTTATTTCCATAAATATCAAAGCTGATATTTTCCTCAGTGTAATCATCTGGACGATAAAGCTCACCGCCACGAGGATAACGAACAACCGCAAGACTTCGGCAAACATAAATTGCTGAATTTAATGAAGTCCTCATTCCGTCAAAATAGCATGGAGAAAAAATAGTTGTATTGGGAATTGTATTCAACATTGAAACATCAAATACCCCCTGATGAGTTTCACCGTCACTTCCGACAATTCCTGCCCTGTCAACGGCAACTGTAAGATGAATATTACCAAGTGCTGAATCGTGTATAAGCTGGTCATAGGAACGCTGTAAAAATGTTGAATAAACTGCAAAAACTGGTCGTATTCCCTTTGATGCAAGACCACAGCCAAAGGTTACTGCGTGTTCCTCAGCAATACCAACATCAAAAAATCTGTTCTTATATTTTTGTTCAAACTCATTCAGTCCTGTACCGCTTGACATTGCGGCTGTAATTGCACAGATTTTATCATCCTTCTCTGCAAGCTCACACAAGGTCTTTCCAAACTCGGCTGAAAAACCCTTATGACTTGACATAGGCTCACCTAAATCAATATCAAATCTTCCAATGCCATGAAATTCACCAGGTTTTTCTTCTGCAAACTGATAGCCCTTTCCTTTTTTGGTAACAACATGAAGCAATACAGGTTCAGAAACTCTCTTTGCACCATTGAATGCATTTTCAAGCTCTTCAATATTATGACCGTCAATCGGTCCGATATATGTAAATCCAAAGCAATCAAAAAGTGTGTCCTTATACACCATATTTTTAATTCTGGATTTTCCTCTTTTCAGAAAACCTCGGATATATCTGCCAAGTCCTGGTATTTTCATTACAAGCTTTTCGGTATTCTTTTTCATACGGATATACCATGGCTGTATTCTTACCGTTCTGAGATAACGAGGAAATGCACCTACATTTTTTGAAATAGACATTTTATTATCGTTCAGCACGACAATCAGATTAGATTTTTTCTGCTGACCGGCATTATTCATAGCCTCAAAAGCAAGACCGCCCGTAAAAGAGCCGTCACCAATTACCGCTATGGTATGGCTTGAGGTATCACCTGACAGCTTTTTGGCATTTGCAATTCCAAAAGCTGCTGAAATTGAGGTACTGCTGTGACCTGTATTAAAATCATCATATTTACTTTCAGTGCGTTTTGGAAAGCCTGAAATACCGCCCTTTGTACGCAGGGTATGAAAATCTTCATATCGCCCTGTGAGAAGCTTATGAACATAGCTCTGATGACCAACATCCCATACAATACTATCCTTTGGAAAATTGAAACATCTGTTAAGGGCAACAGTAAGCTCAACAACTCCAAGGTTTGGCGAAAGATGACCGCCATTGACAGAAACAGTTTCAATAAGCTTATCCCTTATTTCAGAACACAGCTCATCAAGCTGTGATTCGTCAAGTTTCTTTACATCATCAGGAGATTTTATTCCTGACAATATTTTATATTCACTCATAATAATTCCAAATCCTAAATTTATTATAAACAGTAAAAGCTACTGATTTAAGGCAGTTTTAATACAAAACTGCAAAAACATAATTTTACTTTGTACGCTCAGCAAGCTCATAAGCAAATTTTTTCAAAACCGAAGTATCTCCGCAGAAAAGCTCCAGAGCCTCAACTGCCTTGTCTGTAAGCATTCTTACAAGCCTTCCGCACTCACCAACTCCAAGCAATGAAACATAAGTTGATTTATTATTATCACTATCACTTCCAACAGGCTTTCCAAGCTCTTCATCGGTTGAAATGACATCAAGAATATCATCCTTAATCTGAAAAGCCAGACCTATACATTCACCATATTGTGAAGCCGCCTTTATCTGCTG
The DNA here is from genome assembly GCA_024403825.1 of Ruminococcus sp. Lineage (GTDB taxonomy): Bacteria > Bacillota > Clostridia > Oscillospirales > Acutalibacteraceae > Ruminococcoides. Next base: position 3,056 of record JAKSRB010000014.1, read on the forward strand.
TTCGCCTGCTCCTGCCGATACTGCACCAAGCTCACACGCTGCCTTTATAAGACAAGCTGTCTTTTTAAAGTCCATTTCTCTGAGAACCTCAACAGGAGCATTTGTATTTTCACTTATGAGGTCAATTACCTGACCACCTATCATTCCTTTTGCACCTGCATAATGTGCAAGAAGATTTACACCACGCCTGCACGCCTTTTCACCTGCCGCCATAACAGCCTTTTTATCTGTCATAACCTCAAACGCAAGAGTGAGCAACGCATCTCCTGCAAGCAACGCAATATCTTCACCAAATACTTTATGATTTGACGGCTTACCTCGTCTTAAATCATCATCATCCATACAAGGTAAATCATCATGAATAAGAGAATATGTGTGAATCATCTCAACCGCACAGGCAAACGGCTTTGCACTTTCAACCGTACCTCTGCAAAGATTATTAAATTCAAAAACAAGTCGAGGACGAACACGCTTTCCACCTGCTGAAAGGCTGTACTCCATAGCCTCAATAAGCTTTCTTTCCCTACATTCCTTTGTTGGAAGATATTCAGCAAGTGCAGTTTCAGTTATTCTCTGGTAATCATACATTAAAATCTCCTCCGTTCTCTCTTAACTGTTTTATTCTCTCATTAATATCAGAAATTTCTCCTCTGCGTGTTTCAAGCTCTTTCATACAATAAGCTATCAACTCACAGCCCTTTGCATATTCATCTATACTCTGCTGTAAAGTGAGCGTACCGCTTTCCATTTTCTGTACAATCGCTTCAAGCCTTTTATTTGCCACTTCAAAAGAAATTTTTTTATCAGCCATTCTTAATCTCCTCAATCTGTGCATACTCCATAAGCCTTTGCATACGATGATTTGCACCACTTCTGCTTATGGGCGGTATAAGACTGTTTCCAAGGTCACGCAGGGACATTTCAGGATTTTCAAGCCTGAGATGAGCAATTTCCCTCAAATCATCAGGCAGGGAATCTATTCCCATTGTTTTTTCTATGTAATCAATCGCTTTCAGCTGTTTTGCAGAGGCTGAGGCAATTTTGGTTATATTGGCAACCTCGCTGTTTATTCTGCGATTTATATTATTTCGTACCTGCTTAACTGCCTTTGTTCCCATAATTTCCATTGCACTGTTTGTTGCACCCATAAAGGTAAGCATATCACAGATTTGTTCACTACCCTTAAAATAAATTACATAGCTTCCATTGCGTGTAATAGTTTTCGGAGCAAAGGAACATTCATCAATTTCAGTAAGTAATCTGCATAAATCCATAGAAAGATTTTTATGTGGAACGCAAAATTCTGCATGATAACCCTTATTAGGGTCAGAAACAGAACCACAGCTCAGAAAAACACCTCTTATAAAAGCCGAAAGCAAGCTTTCTGTAAAAATATTTGCTCGGTTTACTCTCAAAGTAACCTGCTTATCAGAATGACCAAAATCACCGAAAATCTTTTTACATTCATCAGAATCAATAATAATTATTTTGTGCAGTTGCTTTTCAGTTGAGCGTGTACGCAAATCAGTTTGTTTTTCTATAATCGGAGTGTAAAGGAGCTGCAAAAGCTCTGTAACACGCTTGCAGGCATATATATTTTCAGTTGTAAAAATAATTTTGCTTGCAGAAAATGTTTTTCCGAAAAGCAGAATACCATAAAGCTCCGCCTTTAGTAAATCTCTGTCATCACTCAACGACTTACAAAGCTCCTGCTTGATATTAGCAGAAAAAGACACCTTTACACCTCCTTATAATATAAAATTCGTTTTATTTTGCAACATCTCTGTGTTGAATAATACATTTATAGCCTTTCTGAATAAAATACTCATCAAGGTTTCTTGCAATGGTAACACTTCTATGCTTACCGCCTGTACAGCCTATGCCGACAACCAGCTCGCTTTTTCCCTCTTTAAGATAAAGTGGTACTGAAAAATCAAGCAGATTGAGAGTTCTTTTAAGAAACTCACGAGTATCATCGCTGTCAAGAACATATTCCCTTACCTGTTCATCAAGACCGGTAAGATTTTTAAGCTCAGGAATATAATACGGATTTGGCAGACATCTTACATCAATAATCAAATCTGCCTCCAATGGAATACCATACTTGAACCCAAAGGACATAAAGGTCAATGTAAGGCTTTGAGATGCATCCTCCATAAACATTGAAAGCACTCGCTCTCTGAGCTGTTTTATTGACATATATGTAGTATCAATGTTATAATCAGAAATTCTTTTTACAGGAATAAGCAAAGCTTTTTCAAACTCAACAGCATCTGTTACTGAGCCATCCTTTAATCTGTCAGATAAAGGGTGCTTTCTTCTGGTTTCCTTGTATCTGACAATAAGACAATCAACCTTTGCATCAAGATAAAGAATACATACATCCTTATGGCTGTTCTTGAAATTTTCAATATCATTAAGCATTTGCTCAAAATTATCGCTTCCACGAACATCAACACAAACCGCAACACGCTTCATCATTGCATCCTCTGACTTAGAACAGAGTGTATATAAGGTTGGCAAAAGTGATAACGGAATATTATCTACACAATAATAACCAATATCCTCCAGAACATGCAGAGCATTGGTTTTTCCTGCACCAGACATTCCTGTAATTATAACAAATTCCATAGTATCTCCCATTACAGCATAATCAGTTCACATTCAAGGTCATAGCCTATTTCTGATTTTACTGTATTTTGTATTTCCTTAATAAGCTTTTTAACATCATCAGCGGTAGCATTGCCCTTGTTAATGATAAAGCCTGCGTGCTTTTCAGACACCTCTGCCCCACCGATTTTTTTACCTTTAAGACCGCATTGCTCAATGAGTGAGCCTGCAAAAGCACCCTCAGGACGCTTGAAAACACTTCCTGCACTTGGAAATTCAAGTGGCTGTTTGCTTGCTCTGCGACCGATATAATCATCCATTTTTGCCTGAATATCATTTTTCAGACCTTTTTTCAGTTTTAAAGTTACCCCTGTAATAATGCAGTCATTTGAACGATAAACGCTGGTTCTGTAACCAAGCTTTAAATCTTCGCCCTCAATTCTGCCGATTGCACCGTTTCTTGTCATATGATTTACCGACACAATGACATCCTTCATTTCACCGCCATAGGCACCTGCATTCATATATACAGCACCACCGACAGAACCTGGTATTCCCCATGCAAACTCAAGACCTGTCAGATTGTTATTCAATGCCACCTTGCAAAGAGAAGCAAGTGTTGCACCTGCTCCGCAGTAAATTGTAGTATCATCAAGAAAAGTAATATTATTAAACTCACCGTCAAGCTTTATGACAGCACCTTTTATTCCATTGTCATCAACAAGCACATTACTGCCTTTTCCGATAAGGGTATATTCTGCACCTGTAGATTTACATTCCTTCAGAATGGCACTTAATCTGCTCAGATTGCTCACCTTTATGTATGCCTCTGCCTCGCCACCGATTCTGAAGGTAGTATGTTTTTTCATAGGCTCATTAAGCTTAGCCTCACAACCAAGAATTTCTGCAAGATTGTATATAGTTATAGCTGAATTATCCATAAATTTCTCCCGGAAAAATTATTAATTAGTATCAGTAATTTATATGCTGTTCATCAAAATAGGATTTCAGATTTTCCACACTTGAGTTTACAATAAGCTTTTCAGGAAAATCCATTTCCTCCAAAGCCTTTAACGCACAATATGGTCTGCCAAGTGTATCTGTAAAATGTGAATCAGTATTCACACAAATTCTTGCATTGTATTTTTTGCAAAGCTGGGCAATTTTTATACAGTTGCCCATAAACTCTTTTTTATATCTGAAAGCCGAATCATTTATTTCTACAAGCTTGCCGTTGCGTGCAAACTCAGGTATTACCTTTTCATAATCATATCTGAAATATTCTGAACCGCTGTGTCCGATAATATTAATTCTCGGATTTTCAGCAAGCTTCAGATACGCATTTGTACATTTTTCAAAATCAGCCTGACCATCAATATTAGCCATATGCATTGACGCAACCGTCAAATCAAGCCTATCCATAAGATCATTCGGTACATCAACATTTCCATTGTAATCGCAGATATTGGCTTCTATTCCACGCAAAAGCCTTACATCCTTCAAATATTCCGGAATAAGCACGAGCGAATAAAAATACTGCTGCTCAGGAATATGTGCATGGTCAGTTACTGCAAGTGCAAAAAGCCCTAAATCTCTGGCTTCGATTGCCATTTCGGTTATAGTTGCATATGCATGAACTGACGCTATTGAGTGTGTGTGCAAATCAGCAATCACCTTTAGTTTACCATTATTTATTCCCATTTATCAATTACCACCTTTGGAGTTTCACCCAGATCGTCCATATCCATACCAAGACTTCTGAGCAAATCCTTTGCAGCATTATAGCCCATTTTCTTCTGTCTGTTATTCATAGCAGCAACCTCGATAATTACAGCAAGGTTTCGTCCGGGCTTAACAGGGATAGTTAATGTAGGCACTTCAATTCCCAGTATTTCCATATAATCATTATCAAGTCCCATACGGTCGTAAACCTTTTTGCTGTCCCAAAGCTCAAGATTGATAACCATATCAATTTTTTCCTGAGTTTTTACTGCACCCATACCGAAAAGCTGTCTGGCATTGATAATTCCTATGCCCCTGAGTTCAATAAAATGACGGATATTTTCAGGTGACTGACCTGTAAGGGTGGAATTTGAGGTTCTGCGAATTTCAACCGCATCATCTGCCACAAGTCTGTGACCTCGTTTGATAAGCTCAATAGCCGTTTCACTCTTACCAACACCGCTGTCACCGATTAACAGACAGCCTTCACCGTAAACCTCAACCAAAACACCATGACGAGTAATTCTCGGAGCAAGCTCCTTATTAAGAAAATGTACAAGAGAAGCTGTAAGGTCAGAGGTATTCTGTTCTGTGCTTAAAATTGTGACATCGTGGAGCATAGCACTTTCCAGAATAATATTTGACGGTTCAATATTACGGCAGATAATTACAGCAGGCGGACTAAAGCTGAAAATTGAATCAAGAACCATCTTCTGAGCCTCAGCACCAAATCTTCCGAGATATGAAAACTCAGTATTACCAAGAACCTGAATCAGCTTATTATCAAAAAACTCAAAATAACCTGTAAGCTCAAGTCCCGGACGATTTATTTCAGCCGTATTTATTTCAATATTATCATAGTTTTCAGAAGTAAAAACCTTATTAAGATGTAAAGAATCAACTATTTTTGAAAGAGAAACCGAAAATTCTTTTGGCATAAACTCACCGCCTTTAAACTTATTAATTTTCGGATATTATAACACAAGTATATTATACACCATAACAAAGTTTAGTTAAAGTCTTTTAATGAATTATTTTTCAATTTATTCAAAAATTTTTTCATTTTTAGTTCATAAGTTGCAAAACCGATGACTTTAATTCACCATCAAAGGTAATATAAGAAATATAGAAATCTTTTGAAGTATCAGAGTTAAATTTATTGAATATAGTTAAAGAATTTGCACTAATATAACCTTTATTTTTCCTCATCAGCACAATGAAATCTTCTATCTTTTTTGGAACATCCTTTGATTTTGAAATATTATCCATTGTTTCGCTGTCTGATAATGCAACATAAACCTGCGGTGAAATACTATATTGACCTGACATATATTCAACATCCTTTTTCAGGCAAATCTGCTGTAATTTGTCCTCCATAACAAAAAGCTCAAACTTTGCAAGAGATATATCAGGGCAGTATTTTTCCTTTGCAAGCTTATATGCATCTTCAAATCCGTCTGCCTCAATTTCTATACCTTTTGGCTCATCATCTCCGCTAAGAAGATAAAATGTGTAAACTGTTTTATTGTCCTTAATTTCAGCCGTAACAGTTTCAACAAGAGATGCCTTATCAATCCTCTTATCATCCTTACAGCCTGTAAAAAGACAAAATCCTATGCAAAATGAAATTATAATCAGCAATTTGTATTTTACGCACTTATCAGACATTAAGTTTCCTCCTGAAAGCAATTATATAGATACTTGGAATAATTACCGCTGCAATAAATGTAACCACATCAAAGCAATATATAGAAAACATAATTTTACAATTATTACTGCAAAATTCCATACAAACAAACATAGCAAATATTATTCCTGCAAATAAAATTTTAATCAGCAGACTGTTGCTTTTACTTGTAAGTCTGCCAAGACCTATTAATAAAAGTGAAAGCGTGATAAATACAGAAAAAGTAAAAGCAGACTGAAATAAGCAGTCAAGTCCGCCTATGTTATCAAAATGTGCAGACTTTGACAGCAAAAACAACTGATTATTCTGTTGATTTCCGTATTTTCCAAGTGCAAACACAACAAAAAATATATAGAGCAAAACTACCAGAAGAAAAATTGCAAAAACAATTACAGCATATTTTACCTTAAAGCTTTTTACTCTTCCAGCAACACCAGAAAATAATACCGCAACAAAACCGAGCGACATATACAATGAAAGTGACTTGATGAAGCTGTCTTTGCCAACAGAAGCAAAAGCAGTTGTATCAGAAAAATCAAGATTTGAAATGTTCCCTGTATAAATCAAAATCAATGAAATCAGGCAAAAAACAAATATAAAAACACCACATCTTGTTACAGCACTAATCCCCTTGTTTGAGGCATAAACACTGATACACAGCAAAACAAATACAATAACAAGAGCATTTGCATCAGGATTTAAGGTCTGGTTAAAGCCGTCAGCATATTTTTTCAGCAAAATTCCTGAAACATACACAAAATATAAAGCATAAAACAAAGAAACGGCAACAAATAATTTTGATGATACAGCCCTTGCAAAAGCAAAAAAATCCTTTTCAGTATTTTTTATTATAATGATTGTCGGCACAAAATACAGCAGAGTAAAAATAACACCTACAACCGCACTAATCGCTGTAAATATCAACGATACTGACGACTCAGAATAATAGTTCTGTGAAAGAATAATAAACAAGCCTGATACAAACAAAGTAACCATAAGCTGTATCGAACCAACAGCAGATTTATTCATTTACTTTCCTCCGAATTTAATATTTGTATCTTCAAACCTTTGCACACGCATTGTGTATTTTGCAAGGCTTTTCCAGTCTGCACGAAACAGAACATCTCTCATTCTTTTCCACGAAAACGGAGCAAGCGATGACATATACGGTACACCGAGAGAGGTTTTACTGCACATATTTATCAGCAAAACACAAATCCCCAGTACTATCCCCCACATTCCGAGCGTACCACCAAGCACAATAAATATAAATCTCAGAATAGTAATAGGTGGATAAAGGGCAGATGTAACATAACTGCAAATTGCGGCGGTTGCAACAACCATTAAGGTTGAAGAGCTGATAATACCTGCACTTACGGCACTTTCTCCGATAACCAATGCACCAACAATACTTACAGCGTGTCCAAGTGGCTTCGGAATCCTCAAGCCAGCCTCCCTCATAATCTCATAAACAAAAGTAATCAAAATAACCTCAAGCGGTGCTGGCAAGGGAGTTTCAAGCAATGCCTCTGAGGTTTTAATCAATAAGCCTGTCGGGAAATACTCAGGGTGAAACTGTGAAAAAGCAGTATAAATTGCAGGCAGAAAAACTGCAACGAAAAAAGAAATATACTTCAATAGGCGAATAAAAAAAGTATAATACGGACGGTTTGAATAGTCATCAACACTCTGAAATTCCTCAACGAAAAGATGAGGAACAATAATTACAGCAGGTGTGCCGTCAACAAGTATTGCAATTCTGCCCTCAGAAATCTTTCCGCAAACTGTGTCTGGGCGTTCAGAAATTCCAACACCGGAAAATACAGATTTTGAATTGCTGTCCTCAAGATACTCCGATAAATACCCTGATGCAAGAACCGTTGAAAGGTCACATTCATTAAGTCTTTTGCGAACCTCCTCAAGCATTTCAGCAGAGGCTTTGTTTTGAAGATAACATATCATAAGCTGTGTTTTAGAGCAATCACCTACAGTTATTGTTTCAAAAACAAGGTCAGGGCTTTTAATTCTTCGTCTTATTAAGGTCATATTGATTCGCAGAGGTTCTGTAAAACCCTCACGAGAACCTCTCTGAACTACTTCGCTTTCAGGCTCGGCAACACCTCTGAACGAAAACCCCTGAGTACCTATGGCAAACATTTTTTCTGTTCCGTCAATCGCAAGAACAGCAAAACCAGAGGTTATAAACATAATGCAATCATCAACAGTTTCAAACTCAACTACTTCACTTGAAGTTAAAATCTGGGTTTCAATAATATTAAGCAATTCATCGGGAGCTTGCTTTTCAAAGCTTGCCGCAAGCAGAGGGTCAATTACAGATAATGCAATAATATCCTTACTGCACATACCCTCCATAGTCAGCAATGCGGCTTTTACCTTATCAGGAGTATTAAGCTCCATATTGCGAACAGTAAAATCAGCAGAACCTGCGAAAAGCGTTTTTAAGTCCGATATTTTTTCCTGCAAATCTTTTTTCATTTTCTCACTTCCGAAAAATGTTTTATCTCTGAATGTATTATTTAGAAAAAAATCCAAAATATACCTGAAATCGGAATATAAGTAAAAATTTGGTTAATATTAATATCGGTGATGTTATGATAATTTCAATAATAAGGACAATAATTCTTTATGCATTTATAGTTCTGGCAATGAGGCTAATGGGAAAACGCCAGATAAGCGACCTCCAGCCAAACGAGCTTGTAATAACTCTGCTTATCTCCGATATAGCTGCCATTCCAATGCAGAACACCTCCCAACCGCTAATCAGCGGATTTGTTCCTGTGCTTGTTCTCGTATCAATGGAAATAACTGCAAGTGTGTTGATGATGAAGCTTGCACCATTCAGAAAAATGATATGCGGAAGTCCTGTCCTTGTAATAAGTGACGGCAAAATACTTCAGGACCAAATGAAAAGATTAAGATTAACAACTGAGGATTTGTGCGTTCAGCTCCGACAGCAAAATATATTTTCAATCGAAGAGGTACAGTATTGCATTGTAGAAACAAACGGAAGTGTGAGTATTTTGCAAAAGCCTGAATACCGACAGCCAAATGCTCAGGATATGAACATCACTATAGAAGATAACAAGATTGAAACAGTAGTAATAAATGACGGTAAAATTCTTGATAATTCGCTAAAGCTATGCCAGAAAACACAGCAGGATGTATATAATATTTTAAATAGCGAACAAACAGAGCTTAATGCAGTATTTTTAATGACACTTGATGCACTTGGAAAATACAATATAATCCTAAAGGAGAAAAAGTAATCTATGCGTAGAATATATATCGGAATAATTTTTTTATTAACCGCATTTTCAATAGCGGCAGTTGAAACAGGACTGATAAGTGCCAAAGCAGATTACTATATATCAAGAATAGAAAACATAGATAAATATATGCGAAAGGATGATTTCCAAAAAGCCTCAGAATTATGTAAAGAGGTTGAGGGTTTGTGGGACGACAGCACGAAAACAATAGATATATTTCTAATTCACGATTATGTTGATTCAGTGAGCTTATATCTGACAAGAATGAATGCATATATTGAAAACGGCAGTATAGATATGTATTTTTCAGAAAGTGCAGGCATAAAAAAGGAGCTCACTTCCCTTAAAGAAAGTGAGCTGCCAACCATTGATAATATTTTATAAAATAGAATTTTAATGAGGATATTTAACAAGCAAATCATGTAAATCATACGGTGTTGCCTGATAAACAAAGTAATTAAGCCAGTTCGTATATAACAGAGTAGCATTACTTCTCCAGCACATAGACGGGGTAATATTTAACAAGCAAATCATGTAAATCATACGGTGTTGCCTGATAAACAAAGTAATTAAGCCAGTTCGTATATAACAGAGTAGCATTACTTCTCCAGCACATAGGCGGAGTAAGTGAAGCATCATCGTTCGGAAAATAATTATAAGGAACCTTAGGCTCTATCCCCTTGTTTTTATCTCTGAAATATTCATTTGCAAGAGTATCCCTGTCATATTCTGCGTGACCTGTCACGAAAATCTGTCTGCCGTTTCTACTGCATACAATAGAAACCCCTGCTAAATCAGACATTGCAAGAATTTCCAAAGCAGGCTTTTTGCGAATATCCTCAGAATGTACACCAGTATATCTTGAATGTGGCAAAACAAAGGTATCATCAAAGCCACGCACAAGAGAATGATTTGGATTAAGAACCTTATGATTATATATACCGCTGAGTTTTTCATCAAGCCTGTATTTTTCAATTCCATAATGATAATACAAGCCAGCCTGAGCACCCCAGCAAATATGGAATGTTGAATAAACATTATGCTTTGACCATTCCATAATTTCGCAAAGCTCGCTCCAGTAATCAACATCTTCAAATTCAAGCTGTTCAACAGGAGCACCTGTAATAATCATACCATCATAGGTTTCTTCTTTTACCTGATTGAATGTTTTATAAAATGTTGTAAGATGATGCGGAGAAGTATTTTTTGATGTATGAGATGCCATTTGAAGCAATTCAATATCGACCTGTAAAGGACTGTTTCCCAAAAGTCTTAAAAGCTGGGTTTCAGTTTCAATTTTTGTAGGCATAAGATTAAGTATTATAATTTTTAACGGACGAATATCCTGCTTTAATGCAACCTCATTCGGCATAACAAAAATATTCTCAGATTCCAGAACCTTTATTGCTGGCAGATTACTTTGAACTTTTATAGGCATTTTCTCTCACCACCCTTTTAATATATGCAATCATCTGAATTTATTATGTATTCAAAAATTTAATTTATAAGCAATATTAAATGCCACCAATTAATACTGTCTGCCCCAGAATACCATATGCTTAGCAGGCTTTCCACAGCATACGCAGGTATCGGCAAGCTTTTCTTCCTCAAAAGGAATACATCTGCTCTTTACACCGCCTGTAACATCCTTGAGCTTTTCCTCACACTCAGTTTCACCGCACCACATAGCCTTGATAAATCCTGGATGATTCTTTGCAGTATCAATAAATTCATCATAGCTTCTTGCAACAAAGGTCTTATCCTGAGTATTCTTCAATGCTCTTTCATACATAGAATTATGAATATCCTGCATAAGGTCTGTAATAAACTGAGAAAGATTTTCAAGCGGTACAAAAGCTTTTTCTCTTGTATCTCTGCGAACTACAACGCATTGACCTTTTTCAATATCCTTTGGACCAATTTCAACTCTTACAGGTACGCCCTTCATCTCATACTCTGCAAACTTCCAGCCAGGAGCATGGTCAGAATCATCAAGCTTAACTCTGAAATTCTTTGAAAGCTCTGTTTTAAGCTCATAAGCCTTGTCAAGAACTCCCTCCTTATGCTGGGCAACAGGGATAATTGCAACCTGAATCGGAGAAATCTTTGGCGGAAGTACAAGACCATCATCATCACTATGAACCATAATCAATGCACCAATCATTCTTGTTGATACACCCCATGAGGTCTGGTGTGGATAATGCTGTTTGTTATCTCTGCCTGTATAAGTAATATCAAAGCTCTTTGCAAAACCGTCACCAAAATAATGTGATGTACCACCCTGTAGTGCGACACCATTATGCATCATTGGCTCGATTGTATAGGTTTCCTCTGCACCTGCAAACTTTTCCTTTTCTGTCTTTCTTCCGATAACAGCAGGAATAGCAAGGGTTTCTCTGTAAAATGCCTCATAAACATGCAGCATTTTGAGTGTTTCCTCTTTTGCCTCCTCAGCAGTTTCGTGCATTGTGTGACCTTCCTGCCATAAAAATTCTGATGTACGCAGGAAAGGACGAGTAGTTTTTTCCCATCTTACTACACTGCACCACTGATTATAAAGCTTTGGCAAATCACGATAGGTATTAATAATCTTTTTATAATGCTCGCAGAAAAGAGTTTCTGAGGTCGGACGAACACAAAGTCTTTCAGTAAGCTTTTCCTGTCCTCCAACAGTTACCCACGCACATTCCGGAGCAAAGCCCTCAACATGGTCTTTTTCCTTCTGCAAAAGGCTTTCAGGGATAAACATTGGCATATAAACATTTTCGTGACCTGTTTCCTTAAATCTTCTGTCAAGGTCAGCTTTCATATTTTCCCAGATTGCAAAACCATAAGGTCTGTAAATTGTACAGCCCTTAACTCCTGAATAATCTACAAGCTCTGCTTTTTTTACAATATCGGTGTACCATTTAGCAAAATCTTCATCTCTGCTTGTAATGGCTTCAACCATTTTTTTATTATTAGCCATTGCCGTATCCTCCGTAATATATATATTTACTATAACATTTCTATTATACAATATATTTCAATTTTTGCAAGCATTTTTTCATTGGCAGATTTTTGCCGTATGCAAAAATAAAAGGACTGTACATACATTTACTGTAAATACAATCCTTTAAAATATTCAATCTAATCAAGCGGTCATTTCGTCCTCGTTATCGCCTGTAAAATATACCTTCTTAATATCAGCACCCAAGGCTCTGAATTTTTCAATTACATTTTCATAGCCTCTTTCAATGTACTGAATACTTGAAATCTCGGTAGTTCCTGAAATCTGCAAAGCCGCAATTATCATTGCCGCACCTGCACGCAAATCAGTAGCCTTTACAGGAGCTGCTGTCAAAGGAGCACCACCCTCGATTATTGCAAGTCTGCCCTCAACAGAAATCTGAGCACCCATTTTTATAAGCTCACTTACATATTGATAACGATTATCCCAGACATTTTCATTAATAATGCTTGTGCCTGGCACACTCATCAGCAAGGTTGCAAACTGTGGCTGACAGTCTGTAGGAAATCCTGGATGAGGCATAGTCTTAATATTACAGCGTTTAAGCGGTGCAGCACTTGCATCAACCAGAATTGACTCATCATATTCTGTAATCTTAACGCCCATTTCACGAAGCTTTGCTGTAATTGATTCAAGATGCTTTGGAGTAATATTATTAACCTTGATACAGCCTCTTGTTGCAGCAGCGGCACACATATATGTACCAGCCTCAATCTGGTCAGGAATTATAGAATATGTTACGCCATGCAGATAGCCAACACCTCTTATTTTAATTACATCAGTACCTGCACCACGAATATCAGCACCCATTGAATTAAGGAAATTTGCAAGGTCAACAATATGAGGCTCTTTAGCGGCATTTTCAATAATTGTAAGACCATTTGCCTTACTTGCCGCAAGCATAATATTCATTGTAGCACCAACAGATACCACATCAAGATAAATATGTGTACCCTCTAATTTATTTTTGCAGTCTGCCTCAATAATAGCACCGTCAACCAGTCTTGTTTCAGCACCCAAAGCCTCAAAGCCCTTTAAATGCTGGTCGATTGGACGAACACCAAAGTTACAGCCACCAGGAAGAGCAACCTTTGCTTTGCCGTATTTTCCAAGCAACGCACCAAGTAAATAGTAAGACGCACGCATACCTCTTACCAAATCTGTTGTAGCATTACAAGTTCTGATATATGTAGGATCTATATATAAAGAAGATTTATTAATTCTTCTGACATTTGCACCCATCTGCTGTAGAATGCGACTGATAAGTGAAACATCACTTATATTAGGTATATTTTCAATCTGGCAAGGCTCATCGCAAAGAATAACAGCAGGAATAATTGCAACTGCCGCATTTTTTGCACCGCTGATGCTAACTTCACCCTTAAGAGGTTTGCCGCCTGTTACTACAAATTTTTCCAAGATGTTTACACTCCAATTCATCATTTTATAACCGATAATTCGTAAGTGTCAGTAATCATATATTTATATTATCAAATGCAAAACGCAAGTAATAATTAATTCGTTAATTCATACACCATATATGTAAATTGAAAGCATAATTTGCTTTAATTTACAATTCTTCCTTAGAAAATAATACTACAAACTTGCACCAAAGTCAACGAACTTTTTAATTGTAATTTATTTTTAGCAATCTTGTACTCAATTTATAAAATTATTGCAGTAATTGTTTTAATAATTACTAACAAAACCTGCAAATTGCAATAATACTTACCAATTTATATTTAACTTTAAAATAAATTTTATACAAACTAACATCTCAGAAAATACATTTATACTTTGCATTACTTGCACTTAAAATCCTGATTTCTATTGATAATACTTCAAATCTCAACCTGATATTTATTTATACACGAAAATCAATTTTTAAAAAATACTTACACACTTTATTTGACAAAGCCGATTTATCGGTTGCTCATATAATTCCAAATCATATAATCAACTTTTCTTGCAGTAATATCCGGATATTTGGGTTTTAATTCTATTACGACTTGATTGACAATTTTCTGAGCTTGCTCTCTATCGTTTTTGTCTTCATAATTACCATCAAAGAATCGTAATATATGGCGATCTGGTTTAATCAATTTATCATTACCGGATAACATTTTCAAATATGTAAGTGATATTCCGCTTCCTTGACCTGGAACTTCTTTGTATTGACTTTCAATTTTGTCTGTCATCTTTTTCTGAAAATCCTGTATGGTTTGAATGCCATGCTTTTGAAAAACCAAAGCACATCGTTTGACTGCTTCAGCTTTTCTTATGCCATTTTTTGTCGATGTCATTTGTCTATTATTAAATAAGTGTTTTGCCACTTCCGAAAAATCTTCGCTATTGCATTCATCAAATCGAGCAAGAAAATCATCTATCGTATAATCAGAGGCTCCAGTTCTTCTGTCTAAATGAATTCCATTGTTTTCAGCAAAATAGACTACAGCATTTTTTGTCGATTTATATTTTGCACCAATAGAAAAAATGGCATCTATTAAGCACAATGGCAGACAGGTATAATAATACTCGTCAGGCAAGTCCTCCTTTATTTGTTGTATTTGTTCTATTTTCTCAACTATCTTGTTTATATTGCCTTCCATTTTCTATTCCTCCATACATTTACAATTTATCGTTATTGAGCAAAGCATACTCAGGTTAAAAACATTTATTAAGCCGAAAATTTGGGTTATTTGTATTCCACGATATACAAACACATTTACAAAAGGTTATATCATTGTTTAGGAACAGAACCAGTTATTGCATAAAGTCCTGCAATTTGATTTTCGTTTCTGTATTGAGTTTGTTTTTCTTGCTGTTATGAAAACAATGCTCGGGCTTTTCGATGCCAACCGATGTGTAGCAACTATTATTCTTGGGGTGATTTCTTAACCGTATTTTCCCACCGCTTTTTGTAGGCGTTTTTTACTTTTCTGCGAGGTTTTTCGGCTCTAAAATCACAACATCACAGTTCCTACTGCCCATTCTGGGCGAACTAAAAAAATTAAAGGCTGGGAAAATCTTATCCCAACCCTTAATAAGCTAATTATAATAATTATCAGAAATTACTGATTCTTTTCGATGTAGTCAACAAGTGAACCTACTGTCTTAATGTTCTCGATTTCTTCGTCTGGAACTTCTACATCAAATTCGTCTTCGATTGACATAAGTAAATCTACTACATCAAGTGAATCTGCTCCGAGATCCTCCTGAAGATCTGTTTCTGCTGTAATCTTATCTTCCTCAACATCAAACTGCTCAGAAAGAATTGACTTCACTTTTTCTAATACCATAATAAAATCCTCCTACAAAAAATGTTTGTGTGGTATCCATTGTAATTATAGACAAATGCACCTAATTTATGCTACAATGGTATAAAAGCAAATTTTGTATTTGCTCTTCTATCAATAATATTATTGATAAATCTGTTCTTTGTCAATATGTTATTTGAATTTTTTTGAAATTTTTCTTGATTTTGCATTATAATTTTATTTTTAATCGTATTTTGCATAGCTGATTTATTTATTTTGGAGGTTTATTATAAAATGAGTACTAAAAAATTTGCAGTAATCGGTCATCCTATAGGACATACAATGTCACCCTTTATTCATAAAAGATTATTTGAGCTTTCTGGAATTGATGCTGAGTATGGAATACTTGATATTGCCCCTGAAAAGCTTGAATATGAGTACAGGAACACTCTTTTGAAGCTTGACGGTTATAATATCACTATTCCGCATAAGCAGGCAATCATTCCTTTTATTGATTCGATAGATGAAAAAGCCGAGATGTATGGTAGTGTAAATACTGTTGCCAATTCTGAGGGCAAGGCTAAGGGTTACACAACTGACCCTGATGGTTTTTTAAATGCTCTTTCTGCCGCTGGCATTGTGCTTGGTGGGCGAGTTGTTATTGTTGGCTGTGGCGGTGTTGCAAGAACTATGGCATATGAGGTTGCACTCAAAAAACTTCCGTTGTTGTTTGCAGTTCGTCAGGAGGATGTTTCTATTGCAAAGGCTCTTTGTGATGAAATCAGAAATACTGTTAATGGGTCAGAGGTAAGCTATTGCCTTATTCCTGAGCTTTCCGGTGATATTAATGTGCTTGTAAATGCTACTCCGCTTGGTATGTATCCTCACATTGAAAATCAGCCTGTCAGCGATGCGGTTATTGCTAAATGTGAAAATGTATTTGATGCAATATATAATCCTCTTGAAACTCAGCTTATTAAAAAAGCAAAGGCAAATGGAGCTAATGCTGAAAGTGGTATGGCTATGCTTGTATGGCAGGCGGTTGTTGCTCATGAAAAATGGGACGGCTCGACATATGATGTTGCTGATATTAACAAGCTTTGTATTGCTTCAGCAAATGAGCTTATGAGCAGATAAATTTTATTGAAGTGGGTATTGAAATGAATAATATTGTATTATGCGGATTTATGGGTTGTGGAAAATCAACTGTCGGAAAAAATTTGTCACGAAAAATGGGCAGAAAGTTCCTTGATATGGATACATATATTGAACAGAAAGCAGGAATGAAGGTTTCTGAAATTTTTGAAAAGTTTGGTGAGGACGGTTTCAGAGATATGGAGCATAATGCCTGTAAGGAGCTTTCAGAGATGAGTGAGCTTGTCATAGCCTCAGGTGGTGGAGCATTTACATTTAAACGCAATTCAGAGGTTTTCAAGAATAAGGATATTATTGTATTGCTTGATGTGCCACTTGAAGTTGTAAAAATAAGACTTAAAAATGATAAATCACGACCACTTCTTCAAAAACCAAATAAAGATGAGATTATGAAGGAGTTATATAATAAAAGGCTTCCATTATACAGAGATGCGGCAGATATAATCATTGAGGGACAAAATTCGCCTATTAAAACTGCATTTTCTATTATAGATGAGGTTAACAATTTCAGAAGATTGAATAGTATGAATAGGTGATTTGTTATGCGTATAAAAAATATAATAAAAAACAATTATATTTTTTTTACTTTAAGTATTATTCAAGTTGTTATATCGTTTTTTACAGATAGAGTAATATTTAATGCGGAATTATGTAATACAAGTAGGTATTATCTTTATAAGATGATATTTTTTAGTGTTTTGCTGGTGTTTTGGCATTATTTTATAAAACTTATTAATAGTATCAGACTAAAAAATACTAAAGTTATTTATTGTGTAAAGTGCTTTATTGTATATTGGATTATTATGACGGTATTTATGGTGCTGCTATGGCCTGGTAATTGGAGAGAAGATGAAAATATTATATTAGGCGAGGCAGTAACTTGGTTAGAATTATGTGCATGGCAACATATTCTTACATCACTTTGGTACATATTAAGTATGATGCTTTTTCCTTCACCATTTATGGTGGTTGTTGTAGAATATACAATTATTTCAGTAATAGTAGGATATGTGATTGGTGAGTTGATTTTTAAATTCGGCAAAAAGAGCTTGTTTTTTGGAATAATATTTTTATTTCCATCACTAATTGCTCATAATTTATATCCGATGAGAATTTGCCTGTATGCATACTTAGTGTTTTTGTTTATATATATTTTATTTTTTAAAAATGATTATAAATATAGTAAAGACAAACTTTTTTTACTTATTTTGCTTAGCGTGCTGATTTCATCTTGGCGTACAGAAGGAATTTTATTTATTTTGTGTTTTCCTGCAATATTGATTTTTAAAGAAAAAAGATTTGCTATGAAAAATATCATAGCTTGTGTATTAACAATATCACTTAGTTTAGGGTCTATTGGTATTCAAAACTACTATCTGAGTATGGCAAATCAAAATTCAAATAGTTATATGCTGACAGGTTTTTTATTACCTTTATCAGAGTTGATAAAAGCTGAAAATAAAAATAATCCTGATGGTGAATTGATGACTAAGCTTAGAGATGAAATTGATGTTGATATGATTTTAAATTCCAAAAATGGTGAGGATGCTTTTTGGGATGGAGCATTCGATAATATGAAAACAACAGAGCAATATAATAATATCAAACAGATATATAGTAAATTACTAAAAAAATATCCTAAAATATTTATAAATGAAAGAATAGATACATTTTTGAATAGTACAATTATAAACTATAATAAATATGATAAGGAACGCCATTTGAGATCCGGATTATTAGCAGAATGTTGGGGTTCAAAGGTTTTAAGTTTTAAATTGCGTAATTTTGTTATAAAAATGCTTGAGGGACAAACTAATAATAATATTTATAATAATATTATAGGTATTTTTTATTGTCCTGCAATTTCTGCTGTTTTATTATTTATTGTTTGGATAAAATATTTAATCTTAATCAAAAAAAATAAGATGAAATTTTACTTGGTTTCCTATTTGATGTTGCAGTTCTTTGCAGTATTTTTAACTGCTCCAGGTTATTATTTTATGTACTATTTATCAACATTTATATGTGGCTATTTTTTATTTATTTACGAATTTTTGCTAAAAAACTTAGTAAAAACGCCTTTAAAAAATCAAATATAATACTTAGATTGATTTTTATTTGATTTGTATTGAATATAATGTCATAAAATGATAAAATATAAGGAACAAGTCGGTTAGGACAGAAATGTTATTTTATATATTTTGTTTTAGCTGATTTAATTGTGTTTATATTCGCAATATTGTACGGAGGAATAAAGCTATGAATATTGCTGTGGTCGGTCTTGGAATAATAGGCGGTAGCTTTTGCAAAGCAATAAAAAAATATACCAATCATTATGTTATAGGAATAAACAGAACTGAAGCAACAGCTCAAAAAGCATTTGAATGTGGTGCTGTTGATGAAATAGGTTCGCCTGAAAGTCTTTCAAAAGCAGATTTGATTATTTTATGTATGTTTCCAAAGGCTGATGTTGATTTTATTGAAAAGAACGGTAAATATATAAAGAAAACTGCAATAGTTACTGATGCCTCAGGAATAAAACAGGAAATCTGTCCTCAGCTTTGCAGACTTTCGGGAGAGTATGATTTTACTTTTATCGGAAGTCACCCAATGGCTGGTAAAGAAAAAAATGGCTTTGATGTTTCAGATGCAGATTTATATAAGGGTGCAAGCTATATAATTACACCCTGCGGAGCTGAAAATGAAAAGGTAGAATTTCTTTCTGACTTTGCCAAGTCCATTGGATTTGGTGTGGTTAAGATTTCAACTCCGGAAGAACACGATAGAATGATAGCTTTTACCTCGCAGTTACCGCATGTTCTTGCTTGTGCATATGTTTTAAGTCCTTGCTGTAAAAATCATAAAGGCTTTTCAGCAGGAAGCTATCGTGATGTTTCAAGGGTGGCAAATATAAATTCAAAGCTATGGAGCGAATTGTTCCTTGAAAACAAGGAGCCTCTTGTAAATGAGCTTGATACTCTTATTAAAAATATTTCTATGATAAAAACTGCTATTGAAAATGATAATAAGAATGAACTTGCAGACTTGCTTGAACAGGCACACAAAGTAAAGCAGGAGCTTGGCGAATAAATATATACTAATGATAAGGAAAGGGAGGATATTGTTAGATGAAAACTATAAATGTTCAGACAGGTATCCCTTATAATATACATATTGAAAAGGGAATAATTGACAAATGCGGTCAGTATGTAAGGGAGCTTACAAAGGCTGAAAGAGTTACAATTATTACTGATTCAAATGTTGCAGTCCATTATAAATGGAGAGTGCTTAATTCTCTTGAGCAGGAGGGATTTAAGGTAAAATCCCATATTTTTCAGGCTGGAGAGGAATCAAAAAATCTTAACACAATAAGCGAAATGTATAATACTCTTGCTGATTTTGGAATGACAAGAAAGGATGTTATTGTAGCACTTGGCGGTGGAGTTACAGGTGATATGGCA
This sequence comes from Ruminococcus sp., assembly GCA_024403825.1. Classification (GTDB taxonomy): domain Bacteria; phylum Bacillota; class Clostridia; order Oscillospirales; family Acutalibacteraceae; genus Ruminococcoides. The sequence goes on from JAKSRB010000014.1 coordinate 23,245, forward strand.
GGCTTTGCAGCAGCATCTTATCTTAGGGGAATTGATTTTATACAGATTCCAACTTCATTGCTTGCACAGGTTGATTCATCGGTTGGTGGAAAAACAGGTGTTGACATTCCACAGGGGAAAAATCTTGTAGGTGCATTTCATCAGCCAAGAGTGGTATTGATTGACCCTGATACCTTACAGACCTTGCCTGATTTATATGTGCGTGACGGTATGGCAGAGGTTATAAAGTATGGCTGTATAAAGGATGCAGATTTCTTTGCAAAGCTTGAAAATGAAAATGCAATAGAGCATATTGAAGAAATAATAGAAACCTGTGTTTCAATAAAGCGTGATGTAGTAAGTCGTGATGAGCGAGAATCAGGAGAAAGAATGTTGCTGAATTTTGGTCATACTCTTGGTCATTCTATTGAAAAGCTGTATAATTATACAGGTATATCGCATGGAATGGCTGTTGCAGTAGGAATGGTGCTTATTGCAAGGGCTGGCGAAAAAGAGGGTATTACTGAAAAAGGAACTTCAGACAGAATAGTAAACCTTTGTATGAAGTATGGCTTGCCTGTAACTGATGATGCAAGCTTTGAGGATATGGCAAATGCCGCAAGAAGCGATAAAAAGACGGCAGGCAAATCAATAAATCTTGTATTGCTCAATAAGATAGGTGACAGCTTTACTAAGAAAATACCACTTGAAAATTTGCTTGACTTTATTACTACAGATTAAAGGATTGGTTATCAATGCCAAATGTTATATATAAGCCGTTTGTACCTGACGGTACAGTTATTGCACCACCGTCTAAAAGTGATGTTCACAGGGCAATAATATGTGCGGCACTCTCAAAAGGAAACTGCACAATTTCTCCTGTTGCATTATCAAATGATATAAAAGCAACAATAGGCTGTATTGAGGCTCTTGGAGCAAAGACCCAAATTGAGGGTGACAGACTTATTATTGACGGAACAGAAATATTCAGTAATAATTCCGCCTTGCTTGATTGCGGTGAAAGCGGAAGTACATTGAGATTTTTTATACCAGTTGTCGCTGTTGGCGGTGTGAGTGCTGAGTTTGTCGGACATGGCAGACTTCCGGAGCGTCCGATTGGTATTTTTACAAAGGCACTTCCAGAAAAAGGTGTGCAATGTGAAACCGAGGGCGGATTGCCGTTGAAAATATCAGGTAAACTGCAAAGCGGAAAATATGAAATACCTGGAAATGTTTCATCGCAGTTTATTACAGGTCTGCTTTTTGCCTTGCCACTTCTGGAAGGTGACAGCGATATAGTATTGACCTCACCTATAGAAAGTGTCGGATATATCAATATGACGATATATACAATGGCACAGTTTGGTGTAAAGGTTGATACAACAGATTATGGCTGGCATATAAAAGGCGGTCAGTCATATGTTCCAACTGATTATACAACAGACGGAGATTGGTCGCAGGCGGCATTTTTTATGGTAGCTGGTGCGATAAACGGCAGGGTTACTGTAAATGGTGTGAACAGAAATTCAGCTCAGGGCGATAAAAAAATAGCAGATATAATTTCGCAGTTTGGTGCAAGGGTAACTCAGACAGAAACAAGCGTAACTGTAGAATCAGCACCAATGAAAGCACTTACAATAGATGCTTCGCAAATACCTGACCTTGTGCCAATTTTGTCGGTATGTGCAAGCTTTGCTGACGGTACAACAAGAATTATCAATGCAGAAAGATTAAGAATAAAGGAATGTGACCGCCTTACAGCAACAGCAAATCTGCTTAATAATATAGGTGGAAAAGCAGTTGAATTATCGGACGGACTTGAAATTACAGGTATAAACAGGCTTTGCGGAGGAGCTGTTGACGGTTGCAATGACCACAGAATTGTAATGTCAGCAGGGGTATGCTCAGCAGGACTTGAGGGTGCAATAAACTGTAGCGATGCAATGAGCATAAATAAAAGCTATCCTGATTTTTATATAGATTTTAACAGCATAGGAGGAAAATCAGATGTCCTCGACATACGGTGAAAAAATAAAAATATCAGTATTTGGTGAAAGTCATGGCAACGGAATAGGCGTTGTAATAGACGGATTACCGGCTGGTGTAAAAATAGATATAGACAGATTATTGATACAAATGGCAAGGCGAGCACCAGGACAGGATAAAACCGCAACTCCACGCCGAGAAAAGGATTTGCCAAAAATTTTATCAGGTATGCTTGACGATACTCTGACGGGTGCCCCTCTTGCCGCAGTAATTGAAAATACAAATACACGAAGCGGAGATTATAGCAATCTTATGACCTGTCCACGCCCAGGACATTCTGATTATTCTGCATTTGTAAAGTATAACGGTGCAAATGATATTAGAGGTGGTGGACACTTCTCAGGAAGATTAACAGCACCGATAGTATTTGCAGGGGCGGTGTGCAGACAGATTCTTGAACAGCAGGGAATAAAAATTGTGGCTCATATAAGCAGTATCGGCAAGGTTGAAGATGAAATGTTCAATCCTGTAAATATTGATGAGAAGCTGATTGAAAGGCTTAATTGTGCGAAATTTACTCTGATTAATGAAGATGTTGAAGATGCTATGCGTGAAGAGGTTGAAAATGCAAGGTTAAATCTTGACAGCATAGGCGGTACAATAGAATGTGCAGTAACAGGAATTGACGCAGGCTTTGGAGGACCTTTGTTTGGCGGAGTTGAGGGAGAAATTTCAAAAGCTGTATTTGGTGTGCCTGCAATCAAGGGCATTGAGTTCGGAAAAGGCTTTGAATTATCTGAAATGCTTGGTTCACAGGCTAACGACCCATTCAGATATGAAAACGGCAGAGTAATAACCGAAACAAATAATATGGGAGGTATTCTTGGCGGAATAACAAACGGAATGCCAATAGTATTTAAGGTGGCAGTAAAACCGACACCATCAATATCCCAGAAGCAGAAAACTGTAGATTTGCAGAAAAAGGAAAATGCTGAGCTTGAAATAAACGGCAGACATGACCCATGCATAGTGCCGAGAGCAGTACCTGTAATAGAAGCAGTGACAGCAATAGCGATACTAAACATAATTTGAAAGAAGAGCCGTTAATGAGAAATTTAAGTGAAATCAGAACAGACATTGACAGAATAGATAAACAGATGATAGATTTGTTCAAGCAGAGAATGAACTGTTCAAAAGAGGTTGGAATATATAAGCAGGCAAATAATATACCAGTGCTAAATCAGGCAAGAGAAAATGAAATTCTTGATTCAATCGAGGAAAAGGGCGGAGAGTATGGCACATATGCACGCCTGTTATATTCAAATATTATGGAGCTTTCAAGAGCATTACAGCATAATATAGTAAACAACGGAACAGAGATAAAAAAGATTATAGCCAATGCAGATAATAAACTGCCTGTAGAAAATATAAAGGTTGGTTATCAGGGAATAGCAGGTGCAAATGGACACGAAGCAACATTAAAATTGTTTCCGAATACACCAATCAAAAATTATAAAACCTTTGCAGATGTTTTTGAGGCAGTAGAAAATGAAGAGGTAACATTTGGAGTAATACCTGTTGAAAATTCAACAGGAGGTTCTGTTTCTGCAGCATATGATTTAATATTAAAGCATCGCTTTTATATAGTAAGTGCCTACGATATGAGAATAGATTATTGTCTTGCTGGAATAAAGCAGGCAGAATTTGAGGATATTGAAAAGGTCTGGACACACCCACAGTCAATAGCACAATGCGAAAACTACATAGCAAAAAATAATTTTGAGGCTACACCTTGTGCAAACACAGCATTTGCGGCAAGAGATGTTGCAAAGGAAAAGAGATTGAATGTAGCGGCAATCTGTTCATATAAAGCGGCAGAGGAATATGGCTTAAAGGTGCTTGATAACCATTTGCAGGACGATAATTTTAATACTACAAGATTTATCGTAATTTCAAAAAAGCCGTACATAACTGAAGAGGCAAATAAAATAAGCCTATGCTTTTCAATTCCGAATGTAACAGGTTCGCTTTATAGCTTGCTTTGCAGATTTAATTCAATCGGACTGAGCCTGACAAAGATTGAATCAAGACCGATGATTGACAGAAATTTTGAATATCTGTTTTATCTTGATTTTACAGGTAATGTACAAAGCAAAAATGTAACAGACCTGCTCAGCCAGTTAAGCGAAGAGCTGATTGAGTTTAGTTTCCTTGGCAACTATAAGGAGTATAGAGCAGAGGAAAAGTAAGAATATAATGAGATGATAAATGAAAAAAATTATTGAAAAAGAAAAATATCAAAATGAAAATCAATTAATCAAAAATCAGGTATTAAAAGCTGGCGGTGAATTAGTAAATCAGGATTTTATACATAAAGGTATTCCGTCTAAAACTATTACATTTTTGATTTTTGTAATTATGTTTATAGTTGGTTTTTCAAGAATTAATGATATTTACACTGAAAAGCCAGAAACTGATTTATTATTTGCATTAAAGTTTATAACCGTTTTTTCCATTGCTTTTTTACTATTTCCTTACATTCATGAATTTTGTGATGACTTACGGAGAAAAGCTGTATTTTTTCAGAAAATAATGTAATGTGATAGCAATTAAATAAATCTCACTATATAAACTAATATGTTATAAAAATAAATCGAGCGATAATAAGATTGGAAATGTTCAGGAAGAACGGAAACACTGTTACTATTACTCATAATATTATAGTGACAAATTTTTATGATGTTTCCATAAATATATCAGGAGAATAATATGAATATTATAAATAATATAATTAATTTCTTATCAAGTAATAAAAATACTATAATATCAATATTGACAATTATAATACTAATATTTGTAGTTATGGTTTGTTATAACAAATGGAATGACATATTTTATGAATTTGGTAAAAATATTTACTATTTATTTCATTAAAAATAACAGTAGTATTGTGCTTGTCTGTACATAATTTCAAATATCTAATTAACGATATGGATGATTATATTAAAGTAATTATCCATATCTATAATTTTTTTAAAAGGAAAGTGCTTATGAAAAATAATGTCTTAGCTGTCTGCTTGCTCTTTGGTGTTGCATTTGGAAACGGAATTGGTATTCTAATTGGTACGATGTTCTTTAGTGGAAATATTGGTGTTGGTTTATTAATAGGAAATGTAACTGGCATAGTTTTAGGTTTATTAGTTGGACTAATATTAAAAAGTATAAAAAAGTAACACATCATAACAGATTGTGGTGTGGTATGCCTTGCCACAATTTCTAAATAATACGGGCTTAAACTGCCTATATCCAAAATCAGAGAATTTGCAGGTACTGACAAGCAAGAAACAAGTGCCTATGGAAAAGGATAAGAAATTCAAAGACTCTATGCCAATAGCTCTGATTTGTCACTATTGGCATAGAGCCTGTTATTTTTATTTATTTCAAATTTCTTGCATTAAGAAATTTTAAAATATATTAGGATTAAAGAATGTCTATATGTTCACCATTGAGGGCTTTGTTCATACTTCTTACTGCACAGAATTTGCCACACATTGAACAGGTATCATCATGCTCAGGCTTTCTGTCATCACGAATCTTTTTTGCTGTTTCTGGGTCAATAGCACAAGCCCATTGTCCTTCCCAGTCAAGCTTTCTGCGTGCATCAGCCATTTTGTCGTCAATTTCTCTTGCACCTCTGATTCCCTTTGCTATATCGGCAGCGTGTGCAGCTATTTTTGATGCTATTATTCCCTGCTTTACATCATCAACATTTGGCAATGCAAGGTGTTCTGCCGGTGTAACATAGCATAAAAATGCTGCTCCGCTTGCAGCGGCTATCGCTCCGCCTATTGCTGATGTTATGTGGTCATATCCAGGTGCTATGTCTGTTACCAACGGTCCAAGTACATAAAATGGTGCACCACAGCAAATTGTGTTCTGAATTTTCATATTTGCCTCAATCTGGTTCATTGGCATATGCCCCGGTCCCTCTACCATAACCTGAACATCTCTTGCCCATGCTCTTTTGGTAAGCTCGCCAAGTCGCACAAGCTCTTCAATCTGACAAACATCACTTGCATCTGCAAGACAGCCTGGTCGGCAGGCATCACCTAAAGAAATTGTTACATCATATTCACGACAGATTTCAAGTATCTCATCGTAGTACTCGTAAAATGGATTTTCATTACCTGTCATACACATCCATGCGAATACAAGCGAACCACCACGAGATACAATGTTCATTTTTCTTTTATGCTTTTTTATCTGTTCAATAGTTTTTCTTGTAATTCCACAATGCAGAGTAACAAAGTCAACTCCGTCCTCAGCGTGCAGTCTTACTACATCAATGAAGTCCTTAGCAGTTAATGTGTCCAAATCTCTTTGATAGTGAATAACTGAATCGTAAACAGGTACTGTACCAATCATTGCAGGACATTCAGAGGTAAGCTTCTGACGGAATGGCTGAGTATTGCCATGTGATGAAAGATCCATAATTGCGTGTGCTCCCATATTGACAGCTTCCATTACTTTCTGCATTTCAATGTTGTAATCCTTGCAATCTCTTGACACACCAAGGTTTACATTGATTTTTGTTGACAGCATTGAGCCTACTCCCTCAGGGTTGATGCATTTATGATTTTTGTTTGCACAAATTACAACCTTACCCTCGGCAACTAAAGGCATAAGCTCTTCGGTAGTCATTCTTTCCTTTTTGGCAACAGCTATTAATTCTGGAGTTACTATACCCTTGCGAGCGGCTTCCATTTGTGTTGAATAATTGTTCATTTTAATTCTCTCTTTCTTTATTTTTTATTTATATATTATCAACTATTTTGAAGTTATGAGCTATTGGACCATTGCCTTTGCCTAAATCAAGCATAGCCCCCAATGCCCCTGAAATGTATTCCTTTGCTCGCTCTACAGATGCTTCAAGCTCAAAGCCCTTTGCAAGATTTGATGCTATTGCACTTGAAAGTGTACAGCCTGTTCCATGGGTGTTTGGATTATCAATTCGTTTTCCGTTGAACCACTTTGCTTTGCCGTCTTTAAACAATAAATCGTTTGCATCATTAAGGCTGTGTCCGCCCTTGCATAAAACTGCACAGTTATATGCTTTGGAAATCTTTTCTGTCGCTGTAATCATATCATCAACGCTCTTGATTTTCATTTCTGCAAGCACTTCTGCCTCTGGAATATTCGGTGTTAAAATATCCGCAAGCGGAAACAGCTTTGCTTTCAAAGTGTCTATTGCATCATCACTTATCAGCTTTGCTCCGCTTGTTGCAACCATTACTGGGTCAACTACAACATTTTTTGCCTGATATTCCGTTAGCTTGTCCGCTATAACTTCAATTAGCTCTGCTGATGATACCATTCCAACCTTTACTGCGTCAGGTCGGATGTCTGAAAATACCGCATCAATCTGTTTTGCTAAAAAGTCTGGGCTTACCTCGCTGATTCCAGTTACGCCGGTTGTATTCTGGGCTGTTAGGGCGGTAATTGCACTTGTTGCAAATACTCCGTTCATTGTCATGGTTTTGATGTCAGCCTGTACTCCGGCGCCTCCGCTGGAATCGCTTCCAGCGATTGTTAATGCTGTTTTCATTTTAAGTTCCCCTCCTTTCTGTTTTCAGCATCAATTTTGTTAAGCGACAAAAAGTGGTGCCCCCGATTTGCCGCTGATTTATATAAAATAGCTTAATTCAAAAATTATTTCAAATTTATGAATTAACCATTTTTTGTGTAAGCTGTTTAAGCTCTGCGGTTGCAGATACTATGTCCTTTTGAGCGAAAATCGCACTTATTACAGCAATTCCGCATATTCCACTACCTGAAAGCTCAAGTACATTGTTTTTGCTTATTCCGCCTATCGCTACTACAGGAATGTTTACTGCCTCGCAAATTGCCTTTAAGGTTTCGTGACTTACATCATCCGCATCGTCCTTTGAACCTGTGTGAAAAACTGCTCCTACTCCAAGATAGTCTGCTCCGTTTTTCTCTGCAAGAATTGCCTGCTCTACGGTCTGTGCTGATACTCCAAGTATTTTATCATTGCCGAGTATTTCTCTTACATTTCCTGCTTCCATATCGCTCTGACCAACATGTACTCCGTCTGCATTCATTTTTCTTGCAATTTCAACATTGTCATTTACTACAAATGGTACATTGTATTTTGTGCAAAGACCTTGAATCTGAATTGCCTCTTCAAGAAAGGCTTCATCATCAAGATTTTTTTCCCTTAGCTGTATAAAGGTTGCTCCGCCTTGAATTGCCTGTTCAACCTGTTCATAGAGTGTTGCCCCATTCAGCCAGCTACGGTCGGTTACTGCGTATAATAACAGGTTTTCTTTATTTGATTTCATATTTTGCACCTTCATCAAGTGTTTTTTCGTTCATATTGAAGATTGCATCAATAATTCTGTTGCGGTATGTGGAATTTCCGTCACCATCCTGCATATATGACCAGCCGATTTCGCCTGCAAGTCCCATTGTGCATACTGCGGCAGCGGCAGCCTCAAGCTTGTTGTCTGGATTTGCAACTATAAATGCTGTCATCATTCCTGAAAGCTGACAGCCTGTTCCTGTGATTTTTCCCATTTCAGGACGACCATTGCGAATTACATAGCATTTTTCTGAATTTGATACAAGGTCGATAGCACCTGTAATGGCTGTTATTGCACCTGTTTTTGCTGAAAAATTCTTTGCAAATTCAACCATCTGTTCAAGATTTTCTTCTGTTACAGTATCAGCCGCATCAGCATCTACACCCTTTGTAGTACCGCTTCCGAGAGCAAGAGTTTTGATTTCTGATATATTACCTCTGATTACATCAAATTTTATGGTATCCATAAGGCTTACAGCTGTTTCTGTACGAAGCTTGCTTGCACCTGCTCCAACAGGGTCAAGAAGTACCATATGATTTAATTCATTAGCTTTTTTGCCTGCAAGCTTCATTCCCTCAATAGTGCTTTTGTTAAGAGTTCCTATGTTGATATTGAGTCCTCCGCAGATTGATGTAATATCCTCTACATCAAGTGGCTCATCAGACATAATCGGACTGCCTCCACAGGCAAGAATTACATTAGCAACATCATTTACTGTTACATAGTTTGTAATATTGTGTACGAGTGGTAAATTCTTTCTGACATTTTCAATGCATATACCGAGCATAGTTTATTACCTCCTGAAAATTAAAGCATAAACAATAAGGGCTTTCATACCAACAAAAAGGTATAAAAGCCCATTAAGCCTATAAAAATTCCCTCCGTTGGCATTATCCAAATCAGGTTAAAGGTCAAGACAGTATCAGTCTCCTCTCAGCCTGCTTCTGCAAGCTCCCTTATTTGTTTATTTTATCATATTATACAATATTTGTTGAAAAATAGCAAGTTTTATTTTATAACACGGAAATCAATTTAGGTTTTGAAAATTGTTAGTCATTTTTGAAAATTGATTTCCGTGAATACAGTGATTTAATACTTGTAAAAATTGCAAATATGTGTTATACTAAACTATAAAAGTATTTTATAATGAATAAAATACCAAATTTTACCGCTTATAACAATATTAAGCGAAAATAATCCAAATAAGGAAGATTTTATGCGAGTAATAACAGGTCTTGCAAAAGGCAGGCGTCTTGAAACTCTTGAGGGTGAAGATGTCAGACCAACCACCGACAGAATAAAAGAGGCAGTATTTTCAATAATTCAGTTTGAAACTGAGGGAAGAACATTTCTTGATTTATTTGCAGGTTCAGGTCAAATGGGAATTGAGGCAATCAGCCGAGGAGCAAAAGAGGCTTTATTTGTTGATAACTCAAAAAAATCTCTTGAAACTGTAAAGCGTAATCTCAAAAATACAAGGTTTGAAAATTGTGCAAAGGTTTTCCAAATGGATTATCGCAGTTTTCTGTCAATGAACAGTACACCTGTTGATATAGCATTTCTTGACCCGCCATATAGAACAGGGATTTTGCAGGATTGTATGGCACAGATAACTAACTCAATGAGGGACACAGGTCTGATAATTACTGAAAATCCCCTCGAAGAGGAGCTTTTGGAAGAATACGGAAATTTTGTGCTTGACAGACAATATCGTTACGGAAAAATTAAAATCAGTACATTCAGACATAAGGACTTTTTAAAATGAGCAGAACAGTAATATATCCGGGTAGCTTTGACCCTGTTACAATAGGACATTATGAGGTAATAAAAAGAGCTTCAAAGATGTTTGATAAACTGCTTGTAGGTGTACTTGTAAACCAGTCAAAAAAGCCAACATTTACAATAAGTGAGCGTATGGAGCTTTTAAGAGAAGTAACGGCAGATTTAGAAAATGTTGAGATAGTCGGATTTGAGGGATTGCTTGCTGAATATTGCAAAGAAAATAATATAAATGCAATAGTAAAAGGTCTGAGAGCAATGTCAGACTTTGAATATGAATTTCAAATGGCAATAACAAACAGAAAGCTTAATCCAAATCTTGAAACAATATTTATTCCTGCTGATTCAGAGGCAATGTATTTAAGCTCAAGTATGGTGCGAGAGGTAGCATCAATGGGCGGAGATATAAGTAACTTTGTACCTAATTGTATTCACGATAAAATCGTAAAAAGGTTTCAAAAATAATTCGGTATTTAAAACGCTGAATATTTTAATATAATAATTTATTCTTTTTAAGGAGTGAAATAATATGAAAGTTGATGATTTAATTGTACAGCTTCAGGATATTATAAATGAGGCAAAGGCAGTACCATTTTCAAGTGGTAAAGTAATGGTAAGCAGTGATGAGATATATGACATACTCGACCAGATACAGGATAATATGCCAACAGAAATTAGACAGGCAAAAAACATAGTTGCGGACAGAAAGCAGATATTAACCGATGCAAATCGTGAATCTGAGAATATCATCAGAGCAGCAGAGGAACGCAAAAAGGCAATGCTCAATCAGAATGAAATTGTAAGAGAGGCACAGGCTCAGGCAAAAGCAATTTTAGAAGATGCAAAGCAGAAATCCTCAGAAATCAAGAAAGCTGCAAACGCATATGTAGATAATATAATCAAACGCACAGAAGACAGCATTTCAGCACAGCTTGATGAGATAAGAAAAACAAGAACAAATATTGCTAATTCTCAGAAAAGCAAGCCACAGCAGGAACAGTAATTTTTATTTTTGTAAGGACAAGTGATAGTGAAAAAATACTGTCACTTGTTTTCTTTTAAGCTATAAAAGTGATTTACGAATAAATTAAATAAAGGATTTTAGTTATGAGTGTTCAAAGATATCCACTAACAATGTATATCTATAAAGGTGAAAATCGCATACTTTTTATACCGCTAATCAGCCACGAAGGAGGCTTTTCAGAACTATCAGATAATACTTTTGTTATTGATGATACATCTGATTGCAAAATTACAGGTTCAACTGTGATTAATACTATTAACTTTATAATAAATAGTCCGCTTTCTACCTCAACTCCTATAGAAAGAGAAGTAAATAATATTTGGAAAGAAAATTCTAAATATAAAAGTGAAATTTCTTTTTGGAGAAATAATTTAACCTCTTGTATTGAGTATTTAGAAAATGGTCAGTATAAAATATACTCTATGAAAAGGTCTGATAAATATAATTTAAGATATGACAAAATCATAAAAGAAATAAACTTACCAAAAGAAGTTACAGTCGAAGAAATAGGCAATGCTGTAATAGATGTGTTTAACGCTTTGGAGGAATACTACAAAGAACACCCAAGCAAAA
>JAKSRB010000015.1 GCA_024403825.1 Ruminococcus sp.
CCATAATTCCATAATATTTCTCCTACCAATGTAACGCATCTATTGTAAACCTACATTGATTTCCGTGCTTTTTTATTAAAAATACTTGAAATACAGTACGGAATTTGATATAATTCATTTGTATATGCAAACTAAATGAGGTTACAATATGAAATCAGGTTCAGTAAAATTTATATTTTCAGCATTTATTTTGGTTGCTGTAATTTGTATGTCTTTTGTGACAGCTTCAGCTGTTGATGAAGACGATAATCCTGTTGTTTTTGAAACAGAAGCTCATGCTTGGGATGAATTTGAATCACAACCGATTACTATTCCTTATGAACCAGAAGTTCAGGAAACTACTGAATATAACGAGCCTGTATATACCGAACCTCAGACAGAGTATTTTGAGCCTGTTACTGATGCTGAACCTGTTACAGAGTATTATGAGCCTGAAACATTTCAGCAGAATTATGTTGTAGGCAATAACAACGATACTGACAATTATCAATCAACTACATCATTTCAAGCACCAACTATTGCAAAAACTGTCAGCACAAATAATTATTCTACAAATAATTTAGCAGGAATTATTTCATGGGGCTGTGTGTTTGTAGGTATTATAGTTCTGACGGTTGTAATTACAAGCACAAAGGCTGGAAATAACAATATCCAACCTGTTCAGAATAGTCAATCTGATTCTGTTGATATTAACAGCTTTAGCAGGTAATATGTTATGAAAGATTTGCTTATTGGTAATGTAAAACTAAAATCGCCTGCATTGCTTGCACCTATGGCAGGTGTCAGCGATAAGGCATATCGTGAGCTTTGTATGCGTTTTGGTGCAGGTTATTGCGTCAGCGAGATGGTCAGTTCTAAGGCACTTTCTTTTAATAATAAGAAGAGTGAAGATTTGATGACCACATCCGAGTTTGAAAGACCTTGCGGTATTCAGATTTTTGGTGATGACCCAGCCTGTATGGCTCAGGCGGTTGAACACGCTATGCAGAATACTCCTGATATTATTGATATAAATATGGGTTGTCCTGCTCCTAAAATAAGCGGAAACGGAAGCGGAAGTGCATTGATGAAAAATCCTCAGCTATGCGGTGAAATTGTACAGGCTGTTGTAAAGTCAAGTCCTGTTCCTGTTACCGTTAAAATCCGCAAGGGTTGGGATGATTCAATGATTAATGCTGTTGAGGTTGCAAAAATTGTCGAACAGGCAGGAGCCTCAGCTATTACCGTTCATGGCAGAACCAGACAGCAATATTATAAACCACCTGTTGATTATCAGATAATCAGGCAGGTGAGAGAAGCTGTAAAAATTCCTGTTATCGCAAATGGCGATATTGATTCAGCAGAAAAAGCTAAGGAAGTTATGAATATTACAGGCTGTGACTTTGTTATGATTGGCAGAGCAAGTCTTGGTAATCCATGGCTTTTTTCTCAGATTAATTCATACCTTGAAAATCCTGAAATTCCACTTTATTATCCTACCATTGAGGAAAAGCTTCAGATAATGGTTGAGCATATAACAGCTATGGTTGAGTATAAAGGGGAGTATATGGCATTAAGACAGGCAAGAAAGCTTGTTGCAGGATATTTTAAAGGAATGAGAGGAGCGGCTTCATTCAGAAATGAGGCAGGCAAAATTGAAACCTTGCAGGATTTACATAATTTGCGTAATAAAGTTTTAGAAATTATTTAAAGCTTTTTATATAATTTGTTTTGTTATTTAAACCGCTTTTGCGGATAGATACACCTTTTCAGATAAGGAGAATTTTAATATGAGTGAAAAAACAAATATTGCATCACTTGATTATCTAAACAGCTATGACCCTGCTGTTGGTGAGGCAATGACAAATGAACTTAAAAGACAGCGTAGAAATCTTGAGCTTATTGCAAGTGAAAACATTGTATCTCCAGCTGTAATGGCAGCAATGGGTAGCTTGCTTACAAATAAGTATGCTGAGGGTTATCCGGGCAAGCGTTACTATGGTGGTTGTGCTTGTGTTGATGTTGTAGAGGAAATCGCTCGTCAGCGTGCTTGTGAGCTTTTTGGTGCAGAACACGCAAATGTTCAGCCACACTCTGGTGCTCAGGCTAATACTGCTGTATATTTTGCTATGCTCAATCCTGGTGATACAGTTATGGGTATGAATCTTAACGAGGGTGGACATCTTACTCATGGTTCACCGGTAAATATTTCTGGCAAATATTTTAACTTTGTGCCATATGGTGTTGATTCTGAAACTCATCGTATTGATTATGATAAGGTGCTTGAAACCGCAAAAGAATGTAAGCCAAAGCTTATCGTTGCAGGTGCATCAGCATACCCAAGAGTTATTGATTTTGCAAAGCTCAGAGAAATTGCTGATGAAGTTGGTGCTTATCTTATGGTTGATATGGCACACATTGCAGGTCTTGTTGCCGCAGGTGTTCATCCAAATCCTGTACCATACTGTGAATTTGTAACTACTACAACTCACAAAACTCTCAGAGGACCTCGTGGCGGACTTATTCTCTGTCGTGAGGAGTTTGCAAAGCAGATTGATAAGGCAATTTTCCCAGGTACTCAGGGTGGTCCTCTTATGCATACTATTGCCGCAAAAGCAGTATGCTTTGGTGAAGCATTAAAGCCTGAATTTAAGGAATATGGTGCAAAGATTGTATCTAACTGTAAGGCACTTGCTGACGGACTTCTCAAAAGAGGCAACAAGCTTGTATCAGGCGGTACAGATAACCATGTTTTATTAATTGACCTTAAGGACACAGATGTAACAGGTAAGGAGCTTGAGGCTCGTCTTGATGACTGCTACATTACAGTAAATAAAAATACAATTCCTGGAGAGCCTCGTTCACCATTCGTTACAAGTGGCGTAAGAATTGGTACAGCGGCAGTTACAACCAGAGGACTTAATGAAGAGGATATGGACAAGATTGCTGAGTACATTACCCTTGTTATCAATGATTATGAGAACAGCAAGGAAATGGTTCGTGCAGGCGTAGAGGAAATTTGTAAGAAGTATCCACTTTACGAATAATTTAAAAATTTTTAGTTAAATTAATTAAATATTACATAAGCTTAATTTTTATGTAATTAAAAATTCTACAATAGAATTATATCTTTCAGATATACGAAAAACTGAAAAATTCTGCATAAATTATCGAATTTTTCGGTTGACAAAGAGCCAAACCTTTTGTATAATAAATTGTAGCGTTTTAATATGTGGTATGCGGTCAAGAGGTGCTTATAATGCTGTTGGATCTTAAAAATGTCTTTTTAAATGAGGGCGAACAATTAAAGGTCGATTATCAGCTTAGCTTTGCAGATGTCGATATTGACGGTGTTTATCCATTCAAAACTCCGATTAATATTTGTGCTGTCGCTACTAACAGAGCAAGCCTTGTTACCCTTACTATCAATGCTGTTTTTGATTACACTCGTAATTGCGACAGGTGTTGTGATGAATTTATCAGGCATATGGATTTGAGTTTTACTCATAATCTTGCCCAGACACTTGTTGATGATGGCAATGATGATTATATTGAAACCCCTGATTTTAAACTCGAGCTTGACGAAATTGTTATTTCTGATATACTGCTTTCACTTCCTCAGAAAAACCTCTGTAAGAGTGACTGCAAGGGTCTTTGCTCAACCTGCGGACAAAACCTTAATGATGGTGATTGTTTGTGTGATAAGCGTCAGATTGACCCAAGGCTTGAGATACTTAAACAACTTATGAATTAATATATAAGGAGGTCTTTTCAATGGCAGTACCAAAGAGAAAAACATCACATGCAAGAAAGAGTTCAAGACGCTCAACAGTTTGGAAGCTTAATGCTCCTACACTCGTTGTTTGCCCTAACTGTGGCGAATTAAAGGCTGCTCATAAAGCTTGCAGTAACTGTGGTATGTATAACGGCAGACAGGTTATCGTTAAGAATAACGAACAGTAATTTATATTTTTTAAACATTTTGGGTGACAGTTTTGCTGTTGCCCTTTTGTTTTGCAAATTTCTTTATTGCTATTGATTATTTTTGTATTTTTGTGTAAAATAGTAATGTTAATTATATTCCGCTTATCAAAAGAGGTGAGATTTTGGCTGTAGTAATTTATTCTGTGGCAACTAATAGTCATGCTGAAAAAGCAGGTATTGTTAAAGGTGAAACCTTGCTTTCAATTAATTCAAATGATATTGTAGATGTGCTTGATTATAGATTTTATCAGGTAAACAGAAATCTTTCGCTTGAAATACAGGGAATAAATGGTGAAATCAGAACTGTAAATATAAGAAAAAGCGAGTATGAGGAAATTGGTCTTGAATTTGAAACCTATCTTATGGACAAGCAACATTCGTGCAGAAACAAGTGTATTTTTTGCTTTATAGACCAGTTGCCAAAGGGTATGCGTGAATCTCTGTATTTTAAAGATGATGACAGCCGATTATCTTTTCTTTTCGGAAATTATATTACACTTACAAATATTACGGAACACGAAATAGACAGAATAATTAAAATGCATATAAGTCCGATAAATGTTTCGGTTCATACTACTAATCCTGAATTAAGATGTAAAATGATGAATAATCGTTTTGCTGGAGATACCTTAAAATATCTGAAAAGATTTGCTGATGCAGGAATAACTCTGCATTGTCAGATTGTTTCCTGCCCAGGCATAAATGACGGAGCGGAGCTTGTAAGAACACTAAATGACCTTGATGAGCTTGGTGTTGAGATGACAGCTATTGTGCCTGTAGGACTTACACGATATAGAGAGGGTTTATATCCGCTTGTACCATATAATAAGGAAACAGCAGGACAAACTATTGATATAATAGAGGAAATAGGCAACAAATCAAAGGAAAAATGTGGCAGACGAAAATTTTTCCCGGGAGATGAATTTTTCATACTTGCAGAAAGACCGATACCAGAGCCTGATTATTATGAGGATTTTTCAGCACTTGAAGACGGTATTGGAATGATAGCATTTTTAACAGATGATGTTAAATGGGTGCTTGAAGAGCTTGAGTATGATGACACCTTAAGCCACACAATAACCTGTGTGTGTGGAGAGGGAGTTTTTCCTTTTATGAAAGACATAATGGCTTTGATTAATGAAAAATTTCCTAATATAACAATAAATACTTACGCAATAAAAAACAACTTTTTTGGCGGAGGAATAAATGTTTCAGGTCTTGTAACAGGCGGAGATTTGATTGAACAGCTTAAGGGGAAAGCCCTTGGAGATAAACTGATTATACCGTCATCAATGCTCAGATTTGAAAATGATTTATTTCTTGATGATGTATCTACAGATGATGTTGAGCGAGAGCTTAATGTACCGTTGCAGGCGGTAAATAATAATGGTGAACAGCTTGTAAGGGCTGTAATTACAAAGGAGAGCGATAAAGATGAATAAACCTGTAATCGCAATAGTAGGCAGACCAAATGTTGGTAAGTCAACACTTTTCAATAAGCTGATAGGTCAGCGTTTGTCTATTGTTGATGACACTCCCGGAGTAACTCGTGACAGAATTTATGGAGAGATTGAATGGTGTGGCAAGAATGCATTTGTAGTTGATACAGGCGGTATCGAGCCAAAGTCAGATGATATAATTCTTGTACAGATGAGAAGGCAGGCACAGCTTGCTATTGATACAGCAAATGCAATAATACTTGTAACTGATTTAAAGAGCGGACTTGTGGCGACTGATTTGGATGTAGCACAAATGCTCCAGAAGTCAGGTAAGCCTATCGTGCTTTGTGTAAACAAATGTGACGGTGTTGGAGAGCCTGCACCTGAGTTTTATGAGTTTTATAATCTTGGACTTGGAGAGCCTGTACAGGTATCAGCTGTACATGGACATGGAACTGGTGACTTGCTTGACAGAGCCTTTGAAAGCATAGAGTATGATTATTCAATGGAGGAAGACGAAACAATTATCAATGTTGCTGTAATTGGTAAACCAAATGCAGGAAAATCCTCACTTGTAAATAAAATCACAAATGAAGAAAGATGCATAGTATCTGATATAGCAGGAACTACAAGAGATACTATTGATACACTTGTTGAAAATAAGTATGGCAAATTTAATTTTACAGATACAGCAGGTTTAAGGCGTCAGAGTAAAATATATGATAATATTGAAAAATACAGTATTATCAGGGCAAAAATGGCTATCGAACGCAGTGATGTATGTGTAATTATGATTGATGCAACAATAGGTGTAACCGAACAGGATACAAAGGTTGCAGGGCTTGCACACGATGCAGGCAGAGCGTGTATTCTCGCAGTAAATAAGTGGGATGCCATTGAAAAGAACGATAAAACAATGCAGGAATTTAGAAAAAAGCTTGATATAGATTTTGCATTTATGTCATATGCACCAAAGATTTTCATTTCTGCAAAAACAGGTATGAGAATTGATAAGCTGTTTGAGAGCATAGTCAGCTGTAATGAATCTGCTAATCGCAGAATTAAAACTGGTATGCTCAATGAATTGCTTGCACAGGCAACAACAAGGGTACAGCCTCCGTCTGATAAGGGAAAAAGATTAAAGATATTCTATATGACACAGGCAAGCGTAAAGCCACCAACATTTGTATTTTTCTGTAATAATGCACAGTTGTTTCATTTTTCATATCAGCGTTATCTTGAAAACAGAATAAGAGAAACCTTTGCTCTTGAGGGAACACCTGTAAGAATAGTGATAAGAGAGCGAGGAGAGAATAACTGATGAATTATTTTGTTGATATATTAATTGCTGTAGGTACAGCCTTAATTGCCTATCTGCTTGGCAGTATTAATACTGCTGTTATGGTGACATGGTTTGTTACAAAGGGCAAAAAGGATATTCGTGATATGGGAAGCGGAAATGCTGGTTTTACAAATGTTCTGAGAAGTGTTGGCAAAGCACCTGCTGTTATTACTATAGTATGTGATGCGTTAAAATGTGTGGTTGCTGTTCTTATCGGAGGTTTGTTGTTTTCATTATTTACCTCATCAGGGGAAATTGAAACCGCAATGAACATTGCTTACGGAAAATATGTCGCAGGAATATTTTGTATTCTTGGGCATACATATCCTGTATATTTCCATTTCAAAGGTGGTAAGGGTGTTGTTACAGCGGCAGCCCTGATTGCCTCAGTTGACTGGAGAGTATTTATTTTTGTGATTTCGGCATTTATTATTTTGTTTGTAATTACAAAGATAATTTCAATTTCAAGTATTACAGCAGCGGCAGTTTATGCACCTGTGACCTTTTTAGTAACATATTTCAATGATTACAGTAAAATGGGTTATCCATTCAGATTTGTTGTTCTGTCTTCGCTTGCGGCTTTAGCTATTGCTGTATTTATCATTGTTAAGCATAAGGAAAATATTGGCAGACTGTTGCGTGGAGAAGAAAAGAAGATTACAGCAAAAAAGAAATAATATAAATTATAAGGAGTGTTTGAAATGTCAGATTGTTTATTCTGCAAAATTATTGAAGGCTCAATCCCTTCAACAAAGGTTTATGAAGATGAAAAAATATATTCTTTCAAGGATATAAATCCACAGGCACCTGTGCATGTTCTTGTTGTACCTAAGGAGCATATTTGTTGTGCAAATGCCATTGATGAAAGCAATGCAGATAATGTTGCATACATTTTTACAAAAATTCCTGCAATAGCAAAATCATTGGGACTTACAAACGGCTACAGAATTATCAATAATTGTGGTGATGATGGCTGTCAGACAGTAAAGCATATACATTTTCATATTCTTGGCGGAACAAAGCTTTCCGAAAATATGGGCTAAGGTGTTAATTAATGGATAAATATAATTTAAAGGTTGCAGGATTAGAGCGAGAGCTTGAGATGTTTCCTGTAAATGATAAGTTCGATATTGCTGCATTTATAATGTTTGGCGATGTTGAAATGACTGAAAAAGCGGCTGAGGAGTTATTAAAGGTGTGTCCTGAACACGATGTAGTTGTTACTGCCGAGGCAAAGGGAATACCGTTATGCTATGAAATGGCTCGTCAGGGATGCCGTAATTATGTTGTTGCACGCAAGGGCGTAAAAGTTTATATGCGTAATCCACTCAAGGTCAGCGTTAATTCAATTACAACTGCATATGACCAGAATTTATACATAGGTGAGGGAGATGCAGAGTTTTTAAAGGGCAAAAGAGTTCTTATAGTTGATGATGTTATATCAACCGGTCAAAGTGTAGAGGCTATTGAAAAGCTGATTTTACAAACAGGTGCAGAAATTGTTGGTAAAGCGGCTGTGCTTGCTGAGGGAGATGCAATAGGCAGAGAAGATATTACTTATCTTGCCGAGCTTCCGCTGTTCTTTAAATAATATACAGGTTTTTACGGAGAATTATTATGAAACGATTGTTTGGATTAATTGGTTTTACTTGCCTTATCATCCTTACAATCGTTTTTTATGTCAGGTCTGAAATTTTAATTTCAGCAATAGTTGCAGGCTCAGCATTTTTTATTGTTATAGGATTTATACTGATTTTACTCAGAAAATATCGTGATATAAATAAGATAATACTTACAATAGGAATGAGTGCTTTTGTATCTTGTATAATGCTGTTATGGTATGTAAATACGATATATATGCCTGTAGTAAACAATTTTGCTGATAAAAAATTAACGATAGATGGCTATGTATGTGAGGAAGTACAGTTAAATGACGCCTCAGCGGTATATATAATAAAAACAAATAGAATAAATAATCAGGATAAAAAGTTAAAAATTCAGGTGACTACCTATTCAAATCAAAGCATTGATATATCGAATAGGGTTAATGGAGTAATATATGCAAATCCTGTAAAAAGTAATATATTATTAAGCAAAGGTATCTTTTTGTCAGCGTATGAAGATGATGATGATTTTAAATTAGAAAGCTTAGGCAACAAGCAAATCACATTATACGGTGTTGCAGTTTCTGCAAGAATGACTATGAAATCAGCATTAAGTAAATTGCTGTCAGAAGACTATGCCTCATTGTGCAAGGCAGTACTGCTTGGCGATAAAAATGCCCTTTCAATAAATATTAAAAAGAATTTTACTAATACCGGAATGTCATTTCTTATAGTAGTATCAGGTATGCATCTTGCAATTATTGCATCATTTGTATTATCTGTAATAAAAAGATTTACACAAAACAGATATATAATTTTTGTATTGTTGCTGATAACCATACTTTTATTTATGACATTGGTTGGTTTTACAAGCTCAGTATTAAGAGCAGGAATAATGCTTATTATGACCTTTGGTGCAGATGTTTTTCTGCGAAAATCAGACTCATTAAATTCAGCAGGCTTTGCGGCTCTGCTTATTTGTGTTAAAAATCCATTTGCGGTAGGCGATATAGGTTTGTTGCTTTCATTTTCTGCAACAATGGGAATAGTTCTATGGTCTGACAGAATATGCGAATATATTATTGATAAGCTTTTTATACAGAAATATTCTGTAAAAATATTTGTAAAGCTTATTGCTGTTTCAATCTCTGCATCCTTGTGGATTGTTCCGTTATCAACAATAGCCTTTGGGAGAGTATCTTTATATGTTGTTGTTATTTCAGTTTTATTAGAGCCGATTGTAAGCTTATTGGTCATTTGTGCATTGCTGACAGTTATTTTGAGCTATCTGCCAGTTTTGGGTTTTATGGCTTATCCATTTGGTATGTTATGCGGACTAATGAGCAGATATGTTTTGTATATTATAGAATGTTTTTCAAAGCTTCCTTATTGCTCAGTAAATTCAGATAAGCTGTTTTTTTATGTTTTTCTTATTATAGCTATTATTTTTGTGTTAATTGGCTTTTTTATTAAGAAAAAACATATTTATATAAGAATAACTGCATTTGTATCCGCTATAATCTTTATTTTTGGTTTTATAATAAATGCAGAATTTCTTGAAAAGCAAACATCAATGAGTGTTTACAATGTAGGAAATGGACTATCTGTAAGTGTTCAGAATAATACCAATATTTCTTTTTTGTCTTGTGGTGGCTCAGGGTATTATATTGATGATATAATTGATAAATTGGACGGAAAATATTTTGAAATAGATTTATTGCTTTTTCCACAGGATAAGGCAAAATATAATCGTTATCAATCAAAATTTCTAAATCAGTTTGACTGTCTTAATATTCTGTTGTATGATAAGAATAATAAAAATTCTGAATTATTATATGAATATGATAGTCATATCAGAAATACATTTAACGATAATACTCAATTTACAATACAGTTAAATGAGAAGGTTACAGATAATATTTTAAATATTAATGGAATTACATATCAGTTAATTGAAAATGGAAATATTAAAATTTTATTGGTTTCATCTAAGGGAGATTTTTCAGTATTGCCTAATGAATTTTTAAATGTAGATTATGCAATAATTGACAGAATACCGAGTAATTTCAATTTATTGAGTTGTAATAATCTTATATATTCGGGTAGTAGTTCTAATGCTGAAAAATATAAAAATCAATTATCAGAATATTGTGAAAATATATTTATAACCGCAGACGGTGAAATTAATATAGATTTAGGGTGAATCTTGTTATGGCAAAGCTAACGGAAACAGAATTTAAAAAGATGATTAAGGGGAAGAATTATTCATCTGTATATGCGATATATGGAAATGAGCAGCTGCTAATAAAGGGTTACACTAAAAAGCTTGTACAGGCAATTATCGGCAAAAAGCCAAATGAGTTCAATTACCACGAATTTGAGGGAGATATAAATCTTGATGATTTTGCCGCAAGTGTTCAGTTTGTGCCATTTATGAGTGAATTTAACTGCGTGCTTGTGTCCGATGTACATTTTGATAGTATGGATAAATCAGATATAGACAGATTTAAGGATATAGTTGCCCTTGCGGTTATGCCTACAATTCTTATTATTTCAATGCCTACTTATATTCCGTCAAAGAATAAAGCTGCCTTTAACAGCCTGATAAAAAGTATTGAAAAAAGCGGAATTACGCTTGAATTGCAAAAGCTTAATCAATCAATGCTTGAAAAATATGTTGCAAAATGGGCAAATGAAAATGGAAAAATGATTTCACACATAAATGCCTCAAAATTAATTACATATTGTGGCGATGATTTGAATTTATTGAAGAACGAAACCAATAAAATTGCATCCTATGCAAAGGGCGAGGAGATTACACTTGAGGATATTAATAAGCTGGCCACAGTAAATCTTGAAGCTAAGGTATTTAACCTTTCAGATGCAGTTTTAAGCGGAGATGGGCAGAGAGCTTATAATACCCTTGACCAGCTTTTTTATCAACGAGAAGAGCCGATAATGATGTTATATGTACTTGGAATGTCATATATTGATGCTTACAGAATAAGGGTGGCTGATGAATGTGGTGTTTTAAAGGATGATGTTGCAAAGGATTTCAGCTATAAAAACAGGGCATTCACGCTTGCAAATGCCAGAAAATCCACCTCAAAAGTAACAACCGAGGCATTAAGAAAAAGCCTTGATGTACTGATAGAGGCTGACGAAAGATTTAAAACAACCACAACAAATTCAAGACTATATATGGAACAGGTTATTTCAAGATTATTGCAAATATCAAGAGAGGGAAGAGCTTATGGTTAAAATCAGGGAAGCTGTTATTGTAGAGGGCAGATATGATAAAATAAAGTTATCATCAATAGTTGATGCACCAATAATTGAAACTAATGGATTCAGGATATTCTCAGACAAAGAAAAACAAAGCCTGATACGAAAAATTGCAGACACAAGAGGAATACTTGTTCTTACTGATAGTGACGGAGCAGGCTTTGTTATAAGGAATTTTCTTAGGGGAGTAGTAGATAAATCAAAAATAAAGCATTGTTATATACCACAGATTGAGGGCAAAGAAAAACGCAAGACACAAAAAAGCAAGGAAGGCTTGCTTGGTGTTGAGGGAATAAGCAATGAAATTATAATAAACGCAATTCGTAATAGCGGGGCAACAATTATTGGAGAAAATTCCAATTTATTAATTGGTAATGATAAGATAACAAAGGCTGATTTATATTGCTTAGGATTAACAGGCACAGAAAATGCAGAGAATAACCGTAAAAAATTATTGCAAAAGCTTAATATGCCGTCCTATTTATCTACAAATGCAATGCTGACAGCACTTAATTGCCTATATTCCTTTGAAGAATTAAAAGAACTTATTTCAAATTTATAGTTAGTGTGTTGTAAAATTTTTATATGAAAATAAAGAGGTATCAGTTTTCGCTGATACCTCAAATTACATTAGTTAAAATTATTCTATGCCGAGAAGCTCTTTTGCAGAAGCTACAAGCTTATTGCAAATCATATCTGCGTTGTCTTTATCCTTACCAACAGCAGTAATATAAAGCTTGATTTTAGGCTCTGTTCCACTTGGACGGATAATTACTGCATTATTTTCAGAAAGATTTAATGCGATTACATTAGATTGTGGAAGCTGTAATTCAATTTCAGAATTGTTTTCAAAATCCATCTCTTTCTTTGTAAGGTAGTCACTTACCTTAACAACATTGTATCCTGCAACATCCTTTGGAAGATTATTTCTTATATCTGTCATAATTTCAGACATTTTCTGCATTCCTGCAGCACCACTAAATTCAAATGAATAAGTTTTATTAAGATAATATCCAAATTCGTCATAAAGTCCGTCAATTACTTCTGCAAGAGATTTGCCCTGCTTTTTATAGTAAGCTGCCATTTCACATACTAACATTGATGCTACTACTGCATCCTTATCTCTTACATATGTTCCTGATAAGTAACCATAGCTCTCTTCAAATCCAAATAAATATCTGTTTTCCTCATTATCCTTTTCCAGATTGAGAATTATTTCACCGATATATTTAAATCCTGTGAGAACATCCTTAAGCTCACAACCGTACTTTTCACAAAGCTTATTAACAAGCTTTGTTGTAACGATTGTTTTTACTACTACAGGCTTTTCAGGAAGTACATTGTTTTCCTTTTTACATAAGAGAATGTAGTTTGTAAGCATTACACCGTCTTCATTACCTGTGATAAGGCGATAACTGCCGTCATAATCCTTTACAGCAATACCAACTCTATCAGCATCAGGGTCTGTAGCAAGCAGTAAATCAGGCTGTTCCTTTTCGCAAAGCTCAAGTCCTTTTTGTAATGCTTCTTTGATTTCTGGATTTGGATAAGGGCAGGTTGTAAAGTTTCCGTCAGGCAATTCCTGTTCCTTTACTATGCAAACATTCTTTACACCGATTTTGTCAAGTACTTTTCTTACAAGCTTATTACCTGTACCATTAAGAGGAGTGTAAACAACCTTTAAATCGGCATCCTTGCATATGCCAGGATTTACCTGCTGTTCCATAACCTTTTCAAGGTAAGAATCATAAACACTATCATCTACATATTCAATCATACCTGACTTAACAGCTTCATCAAAATCTGTAGTTTTAACATCATTGAATATATCTATTTTGCAGATTTCATCATATACTGCATTTGCTGCATCATCTGTCATCTGGCAACCATCTTCACCATATGCCTTATATCCGTTATAAGCCGCTGGATTATGGCTTGCAGTAACCATTATACCTGCCTGACACTTGAAATAACGAACAAGGTAGGAGAGAACAGGTGTTGGCTGAAGCTCAGAAGTAATATAAACCTTAATTCCGTTAGCGGCAAGAACCTTAGCAGCCTCAATCATAAATAAATCAGCTTTAATTCTGCTGTCATGTGAAATTGCAACAGAACCATTACCATATTTATTAAGCACATAGTTTGCTAATCCCTGAGTAGCCTGACGAACAACATATATATTCATTCTGTTAGTTCCGGCACCTATAATACCTCTCAAGCCTGCTGTACCAAATTTAAGTGAAGTATAAAAACGCTCATGTATTTCATTTTCATCATTTTTTATACTGTTAAGCTCATTGATAAGGTCAGCATCCTCAGTAGCCTTGTTGCACCAATCATTATAAGACTGCATTATATTCATTAAATAACCCCCGTTGAAAATTATTGATAATAATTAACAAGTGTAGTTTAATTTTAACCTACACATAAGATAATATACCATATTTCGGCAAAAATTACAAGCTTTTTATTGTATTAAAAAGCCTAATATTTTGGCAATTTTTTATTATTAATATTTAATAAACCTTAAAATATACTATTTTGTGGCTTTTTCAAGCTTGTAGCTGACGGTATTTTCATTAATATTATAACCAAATTTTTCTGCATCAGCATAAATATTTTTAAAATTCCAGTTTGAGTTTTTAGGTATATAAATATATTGTGGAATTTTTGATGGATTTACATTGTAGTAGGTTTTTAATCTGTTTATGCTTGCATCATTTTCTCCTGAAATCCACGCAGACAATGTTCCAAATGAAAAATCAGTATTAAGATAACACCATGTTTTTTCAGTTAAGAATAAAATATTGCCATCCTCTTTATCTTTATAATATTCTAAATCTTTCTGAATATCATTAAAGTTTATCATATTGGTTTGTGAAGTATATATTCCTTTTGCTGGCCCAGCTGGAATTGAAGTGGTCATATCTGAAATTTTATCAAACTCCCAGAAACAATGCTCAGCCTTACATTTAATCTGAAATCCGGTTTGCAAAACTAATACGAAAGCTATTGATACAAATGATGCTCTTCTAAGTAGTGTAGCATAATCCAGATTATCCTCAGTTTCCTTTAGTTCCTTGAGTAATACTGATGCAAATACGAAGCTTGCTAAATTAGTGGAAGCAAGTGCCATTGATATTACATAGAAGTATTGGTTTGATGAAAAGCAAATGCATACTGAATAAATAACACCTAATACAAATAGGCTTGCAAATAATGTTCTTGGTTTCTTATTACATAATATATATGATGTAATTCCGATAAAAAGCATAGGGAACATTATTGAGTTATAATCGCTTGTTGTTAGCTTTGGAATAATTAATGCATAGGTGTATATTGTAAAAATTGCTGAAATCACAAAATACAGACTTCTGTGCAGCTTTCTTTTTTTGTCAAATATTAAAACCAATAAAGTAATTCCGTATGATATTACAGCAAATTTGAATTGCTTATTGAAATTATATATAGATTTGAAATAAAGCTGAGTTCTGTAACCAAATGAAAGATTTGGGTGATCAGGGTCTGTCATCAGATACGGTAAGTTTTTAAAAATATCACTGATACTGATTTTAGATAAAACAACAATAAGGAAAATTACTGCAAGTGATACCGCACCAATAGTAAACCATAAAAAAGTTTTAGCTGAAAAAATATTTTCAGAAATAACAAATTTAATATTTTTATTATTTCTTTTTAGGATATGGTGAATTATTACGCATATACCAAATAATAAGTATGCTGAAATAACATATGGACAGCATAGCACAGCACCTGCAAATGTAAAACCGCTGATAATTAGAACAAGCTTTTTGCTGTAATCAGCAGTTCCTAAAAGCACACCAGTAAGGGCGATTAAATCTAACCCCATAGAATCGTAATCAAGTGCCATAATATTATATGGTGTAAAAATAAAAAATAGTGCTGAAGCAAATACTGTTAATAAGCCATATTTTCTCAATCTGATGTAAATTACTGATGAAACTATGGCATGAATTATGATATAGTTTATTCTTGCCGCTAAGATAACTCCCTCAAATGAGCCGACAATGAGCTTATACATTCCAACAAATGGAATAAGCAAAAATCCTGAGAGCTGAGAAAGATGCCACTCGTCACCGAGGAATGAGTCACCTTTTAATATTCGTTGTGGAATTGTAAGGTAAAAGGCTTCATCATTTCCGCCAAATCCATAATTTGATTTCCAAAGTGAGAATAGTAATCCTGCACCCATTAAGGAAATGAATAAAACATCCTTCCAAAATTGCCCTTTGTTTTTATTTATTTCTGATTTTATGTAGTTAGAAATATATTTATACAGCCACATAATTCCATATGTCAGCAGATTTAAAATGAATGAAGAAGCGGCTGAAAGTATAAAAGATAATGGAACACATAAAAAATAATATGGAAGTCTGTCAACCATAACTGGTACAGATATATTAAGTTGCTTATATATTACCTCGTCAAAAATATATGAAATCAGGTAAATTCCCAAAGTTAAATCTGAAAGCTTCCACAGACAAAATCTAAATGTGTTATTCATTTTATCTGCTTTTATTCTGCTTAATAAAAGAAAAATTAGAGAGGATAAAACAAATGGTTCAAAACCATACCAATATATATATATACCTGACTTGAAGGTTGTTCCAGCACTTCTATAATAGTTAAATGAACCAAATACAATTACTGAAATAAGCAGAGTTATTAATGCAGTATTTGTTTTAAGCTTCATTCCGTATTCTCTGAGATAACAGCCTACATAATAATATGTAACCGGATAAAATCCTGCCCACCAGCTTGGAATAAGCTTTTGAAATTCATCACTTGATTTAGGATCTGCCCACCAGCCAACATTATCAAAATTGAAAATGTTGAACAGTGACGGCAGAATTGTTATAGCAACAAATGTAAAAACAAGAATTTGTTTTTGCTGTTGATTTTTTAATTTATTATATCCGAGATTTAGAAATGGGGCAATCAGAAATAACCCAATATACATTTCAATGTACCATGAATAATTTGCACCAGTAAAATCCAAGGTGTCAAAAATATAATCAACAAATTCATAAACTTCATGGTTATGGATAGATTTGTAAATCATACAGGCGATAGTAACTAAAACAAATAAAATCAAGGTTTTAGTTATACCAGAGTAATATTTTTTTGACAACTCTTTTTTCGACATAAGATAACCTGTAAGTAAAATAAACAAGGGAACACAGGACGAAAAAAGTGTACGCATTAGGCACATAATGAACATAGGTAAGCCTTCAACCTGTTGGTAGTAAAAACCATTATGCAGGAAAAAGTGTACCGAAAGAACAAAAAAGGTTGCCACTATGCGAATAATATCAAGAGCCGAATTTCGACTGTTCAGTTTTTTAATATCCATCATAATTCCTCACTTCTAAACTATTAAATATATAATAGCATATTATCGGTGTAAATACAACAAATTTAAATGCATTGTAATTATTAAAAAATAAATGGTGTCTGTGCAAACAAACACCATTAAAAAACAAATATTAATCTTCAAGAAATTCCTCAACAATAAATCTTGGACGCTGTTTGGTTTCCAGATAGATTTTACCAATATATTCACCGATAACACCTATAGCGAGAATCTGTAATCCGCCAATAGCCCAGATTGAGCAAAGTGTGCTTGCCCAGCCACTTTCTGAATGACCTGTAAAGAAGCTTATAAGTGAATAGATGATCATAATAATACTGATAGCAAAAACAACTGCACCTAATCCTGTAATAAATCTGATAGGCTGAATACTCATAGAAGTAATGCCTTCCCAAGCAAGTGCAAGCATTTTCTTAAGTGGATATTTGCTTTCACCTGCAAGTCTTTCTGTACGCTCATAGGTAACAATTTCAGATTTATAGCCGATTAACGGAACCATACCTCTTAAGAAAATATTGGTTTCCTTATACATAGAGAAGGCTTCCAATGCTCTTTTGCTCATTAATCTGTAATCAGCATGGTTGAATATAACCTTAGCACCCATTTTATCAAGAATTTTGTAAAAGGCTTCAGCAGTAAATCTTTTGAAGAAAGTATCGGTTTCACGCTTTGAGCGTACACCGTAAACTACATCACAACCCTCTTCATATTTTTCAACCATTTTATCAAAGCAGTTAATATCATCCTGTAAATCAGCATCAATGGAAATAACTGCATCAGCTTTGTCTTTTAAAGTCATAAGACCGCAGAGAAGTGCATTTTGATGACCTCTGTTTCTTGAGAGCTTAATTCCTTGAAAAACAGGATTTTCTTTGTGGAGTGCTTCAATAATACTCCAGGTCTTATCCTTTGAACCATCATCAATGAAAACAATTTTACTGTCTTTTGTAATTTTGCCCTCAGACATCATAGTCTGATATTTTTTATTGAGCTTTGTCGCTGAATCTCTTAAAACCTCTTCTTCGTTATAGCACGGAATCGCAAGATATAATTTTGTCATAATAACCTCCGAATTTGGTCGAATTTAGTCAAAAAACATACTATTCAACATTATAATACTATATTTCTTTATTGTCAAGGATTTATGAAATGCTGAATGAAAGATTATAATTTTGTGCTGTTCCATTAACAAGTGCAGGATAATCAGGTTCAACCAGCTCTTTTGTTTTATAAATTTCAATAGAATTGTGTCTGCCTGTAATACTTCCGTCAACACCCTTAACTCCGCCAAAGATTATTTCATAATCATCATTTGCGTTAATATATAATTTTTTAAGCTTAACAGTATATTTTTTCTCATTTGGAATAACTGAACATCCCACTTCTGTATAATAAACTTCTTTATCTGTAGTATTATCATATATCGAAATTGTCAATAATCCAAAATTGCGTCTGTTATCCTGATTATTAGAAATGATAAAGGATAATTCAGAAAGCGTTTTATCTTTATCAAATGACATATGCTGGCTGACTGTATTATCTTCAAAAAGATTTACATTAGTAGAAGAGTTTGTTTTAGTATTTATAAAATTATAGGAATAAAGATTTTTAGTAGCAGTATATGCAAATAAATACATTATCATAAGACAAATAATTGAAATTGGTCTTATTAAAATAACAGAGCGTTCAATACATTTATCAGTTTTTACCTTTTTAAATAAGAAAGGGGAAGTTAAAAGTAATATTACACCAATCGCAGAGATGAAAACAGTAAAGAAAAGAAAACGATATTTATTTAAGCCAAGATTAATAATTAAATCATGCATACTACCATATTTTAAAGAGCTTGAAGAAGGTTGAGCTACAAATTTATATAGTAGTAATCTCCAGACAAACTTTTCTTCCTGAGCAAGATAGCCTGTTCCGGAAAAATTGTAAATCAGGAATGAAAATCCGCCTATAATTTCAACAAGTAGGTTAGTTTTTAAAAATTTACCTCTTGAAAAAACTGCAATTACAAAAAATGGTGCAAAGTAAAGCAGCCAGTAGCCTCTTAACTGAACAGTAATCATCATACTACCCCATACAAGCAGGGTGGTATAAACAGGAACAGCAAACTTCATTTCATCGTCTTTAATTTTATAAAGATAGGCAAATACACAAATTGCAAGATATGCTACTATGAAGAACGATACCTTATTACTGCCAAAAAATTCAGTGTAGTTGAAAAGATTGCCCATCGCTTCGTCAGACTGAGAGCCTAAAGCCGCATTATATGTTGCACTATTTTTGAACAGTAGTTTACAGATAAGCTCAGGAATTAAAAGACAGATGAGATTTATAACAGCAAAAATAACTCGTTTTTCTTTAAGTAATAGTAATGGCACGAAAAGAATCAGAGCAAAGGTTTTAAACGGTACAGCAAGTCCGAAAAATAGGATAAATAGCTTACTTTTGTCTTGTAAATAAAAGTAAAAGCCAATAAGCATAAGTAATACTGCCGGAATATCAATCTGGACAACCATCATAACAGGCCAGAAAAAGAATACACTTGTAGCAAAAACATAACAGCCAAGAACAGCCATTTCTTTTTTTACCTTAATTAATGTCATAATTTTGTATATAAAAACTATAGCAGCAATAGCCATAATAACTATAGAGCCTTTACTCCAAAGCAAAGCAAGGGTAGAGTGATTATAGTCATATCCGAAAGCCATATTAGCAATAGCAAGAGGAAGATTCCAGATAGCAAAAGGAATATAGGCAAGAGGTTCATAGTTTGCGGCATAATTTGTGCTTGCATTTTCAACGCTGTATTCGTAAAATCTGAAAAAATTACCATTGAATATAGCTTTATCAAGCAATACAGAATTGTCAATAGTATTTGTAATGTCAATATACATAAAAATAAAATATGTTACTATTGACATAAGTAAAAGTAATGACCATTCGATAATTGTGCCAACCTTAAATTTTGAGGTTTTGTAAATTTTCTGAAATTCCAGTAATTGAAAAAAGGACTTTGCTTTAGCAATCATCAAAAAAACTCCTTGATTTAAGAAAATGATATTAAAAATACTTGGCTTTGATTATCAAGCATTATATACAAATTTCATTAGCAATTATTATATTACTTTACCAAAAAAATGTCAATTACTGTGTTGTCATTATTATTTGTTTTTGTAAAAAGTACTACAGATTTAGTAAAAATCAAGTAATTTTTTGCTTAAAATTTAAAAATCCTCTTGTAAAGAATTTAAAATTGTATTATAATAATAACTAATAAATGTAAAAAATCCTATGGAGGTAGATTATATGTCTCAGAAATCAATAGCAGTACTGACAAGTGGCGGTGATGCTCCGGGTATGAATGCTGCTGTCAGAGCAGTAGTTCGTGCCGGAATAAATAAAGGTATGAAGGTTTACGGTGTATATCGTGGCTATAATGGACTTCTCAATGGTGATGTTGAGGAGATGAATCTCAGAAGCGTTTCTGATATTATCGGAAACGGTGGCACAATGCTTTATACTGCAAGAAGTGAGGAGTATAATACTCCTGCTGGTGTTAAGAAAGCTGCAGATTATTGCAGAAGTCTTGGAATCAGCGGTGTTGTTGTAATTGGCGGTGACGGTTCTTTCAGAGGTGCTCGTGATCTTACAGGTGCAGGCATTAATTGTATTGGTGTTCCTGGTACTATTGATAATGATATTGCCTGCTCTGAATATACTGTAGGTTTTGATACAGCAATGAATACAGCAATTCAGATGGTTGACCGTATTCGTGATACAGCACAGTCACATGACCGTTGCTCTATTGTAGAGGTTATGGGCAGACGCTGTGGAGATATTGCATTACAGACAGGTATTGCTACAGGTGCAACAAGTATTCTTGTTCCTGAGGTTGAATATAATATTGAGCGTGATGTTATTGCAAGAATTATCAATACCCAGAAAACAGGTAAAAAGCATTTTATAGTAGTAGTAGCTGAGGGTGTTGGCGGTGTTCAGGACCTTGCTAAGTATGTTGAACAGCGTCTTGGTATTGAAGCAAGAGCAACTGTACTTGGACATGTACAGCGTGGTGGCTCACCAACACTTCGTGACAGAGTTGTTGCAAGTGAAATGGGCTTTAAGGCAGTTCAGCTTCTTGAGCAGAATATTGGTAATCGTGTTGTTGCAATGCGTAATGGCAGTATTGTAGATCTTGATATTAACGAAGCTCTTGATATGAAGAGAGTATTTGATGAAGATCTTTATAAAATTGCTATGTCAATTTCAATCTGATTTTTCACAGAAAATTTACTGCACAGGGCGGACAATGTTCGCCCTGATTTGTTTAGCTTTAGATAATTTACAACAAATTTCCTGAAAGGAATTATAAAAATGCATAATGCCACTATAAAACAGGTAAAAAATCCATTGATATTTTCGGTAAAGGTTAATGATTATGAAAAGCTTGACTTTAAAAATGATGCTCTTGCAGGAGTAAGGGCAAACTATTTTAATTCAGCTTGTACCGCACAATCTGATATAACAGAAGTATCAATAGATGATAAAATGTATCGTCTGTCATACTCAATGGACAGTAACAGAATGCTTTCATGGAAAGTAACAAAGAATTTGCACCCTTATCAATCTGTTAAGGTCGGAACAGGTGGAGTGTATAGTGTTATTTTCTACGGAAACAATGGCATTATTTATAAAAGAATATATTTTGATAGTATGCATAACTGGCTGCGTACAGAATATTATGATAAAAACAGACAAGGGATTTTGTTGAGCAGAATATACCCTGTAAAATTATCTGATACAACAGTAATGCAGTTAGAAACCATAAAAAATGGAATAATGGAAACTGTACAGCTTTTTCCGTCATTGCAAACTCCTGAAAAAAGGTGTGCAGTACTCGCATATACGGATGCGGGAATGGTTTGGTATGATGAATCATATCGTCCGTCAGATTTACAAAGCACAAAGGAAACAGCTAATAATGGCGGATTTAATTTTCAGTTAAAGCACTTTACTGAAGAAAAAGAATTATTTGACATTACAGAGTCAGATTATCTTGGACAGGGTGATAATCTAAGTCTGTTAAATGGCAGAATTGATTATAAAGATATTTCATTTGAAGCTGAGAATGAAATGAAGGAACAGGAATTTTCAGATAAAAAAGAAGTATCTGAAACATATTTAAATGATATTGATTTTAATAGCATAGATGAATTTGATGCTGAAAGTGATGATAAAGAATATTCGGCATATGATAAGATAGAGCGAATATTAATCGAGGCACATAAAAATAATAAAGACTTATTTGGTGAAATAATCAATCAAACGAAAAATACAGAATATGAAGTGCAGTTGCCAAAGAAAGAGGATAGTGCAGAAACAACCACAGATGAGGAGATAACTCCTGCTGAGGATTTAAATGATGATTTGAAGAATGAAGAAAAATCAGATGTAGAAATTACAGATAATACTGACAAAGCCTCTGAAACAACTGAACATAATGAAAATTCAGAATTAAAATTTGATACAGCGGAATCTGCTGAATGTGATGTAGTTATCGTAACAAATTCCGGAAGATATACTTATTATGGTGAGCTTGATAGTAATAAATGCAGAACAGGACGAGGAAGAACAGTAACTCCAGACGGTCTGACCTCATATGACGGTGGATATTTTAAAGACAAGCGAGAGGGCTTTGGTGTATGTTATTATCGTGACGGAAGCATAAATTATGTCGGAAACTGGAATAATAATAACCGTAATGGATGTGGCGTAGGCTACAGGCTTAGTGACGGAACAATGCACGCAGGAAAATGGTGTGATAACTCCCCGAATGGTTATGGAGCAAGATTTGATGTTGACGGCAATTTTCTTGATGTCTGCAATTATGACAATGGGCAGAGAAATGGAAAAAGTATTTCATTTGATAATGATGGAAATGTTATCATAACAAATTGGAAAGACGGAGAGAAAATTTCAGAATTTACAGTTCCAATGGAGGGATAAATTTGTTTGGAGTTGATTTTGGAGTATTTGCTGAAATATATCTGCCCAAAATTATAGTAGGAGCAATAATTTTTGTAATTGGTTTTATTGCTATTAAGGTCATACTTAAAGTAACAAAAAAATTACTGTTTAATACTAAAATTGAGCGAACAGCATCTACATTCTTTATTTCTGCATTAAGAATAGTTTTATTTTCAATTCTACTATTAACAGTTTTGTCAACAGCAGGAGTAAATGTAAGTTCAATAGTAGCGGCTGTTGGTGCAGCTGCACTTGCGGCAGGTTTTGCCTTGCAGAATACCCTGAGTAATATTGCAAGTGGTATAATAATTTTGTTGAGCAAGCCTTTTGTAGCAGGAGATATTTTACAGTTCAATGGTCAGAAGGGCAGAGTTGAAAGCATACGAATATTTACAACTATAATTCATACACTTGATAACAAAATTATGACTATTCCTAATTCCTTGCTGACCTCACAATGTATATTGAATTGCACAATGAATGATAGTCGCAGACTTGATTTGAATTATACTGTGAGCTATGATGATGATATTCATAAGGTTAAAGAAGTAATTTTAGATGTTGTTTCTAAAAATGATAAGATAATTACTGAACCAGAACCAGCAGTATATGTTGGTGAACATCTTGAAAGTGGCATACAGATTATTACTCAAATCTGGGTTGACCCTGATGATTATTATAGTGTTTATTATTATATGCAGGAAAATGTTAAGCTTGCCTTTGATGAAAATAATATTACTATACCGTATCCGCATATTGTGGTAAAAAACAAGTAAATAAATGATTTTTATTTAGAATATAAAGAAAAAATCCGTAAATAATAATGGTGCTTGAAATAAAGCACCATTTTTTATTAAAGGTGATAAATTGTGAAAAAATTAATATTAATGCTTTCAATAGCAACAGTTGTGGCGGTAAGCTTTGTTGGCTGTGGAGATAACGGCAATGCCGGCAGAATGGCTGATGATATGTCAGGTATGGCATCTGATGCGATAAATAGTGTTGAAACTGTAGCGGATAATATGGCGGACGGAGTAGTTACTGACGGTGATGGAATAATCGGTAATGAAGAGGATGCGACATCTGCTACAACTGAAAGCCAAATTGCTAATGATAATTCAGAAAAAAATAATTCTGATAACAATGCAAATAATTCTGCAACAGTCAGTGGTAACAACGACAATAACAATACAGAAACAACAGAAGATACTTTTATGTAAATCATTTAATCAAAAAAGCTGTACCGAATTAGTGTAATTGGTACAGCTTTTTAAATTTGTTTATTCAGCAATAGCTTCTGTTTGTATCTGATAGATTTTGTAGCCGTTAAATTCATCGGTCAGATTGTAAATTATGTTACTATTGCCGTCTGTGTAATAGGTTTTTAAATATTTTTCCTTTTTAAAGGTTATCGAATTGTCAATTACATAAACATACTTTCTGTTAATAACAGCATTGTAAATGTTAGAGGGGAGAGTGCGTTTATGCATTTCATCTGTTTTATGGAAAAATCCAAATCCGTCAATATTACTTAAAAATGTTTCCTTATATCCCCACATTGGATGTATAAAGTTGTCAGTATATGTCATATATTCATCAGCGGTTGTTGGGTCTAAAACATAATATCGCTCAGGGTGCTTTGCGGTTTCTGTATATAAACCGCTTGGTCTGTTGTTTAAATCAATGCTATTAAGATGTGACTGATAAACGGCACAATATCCTCCAAACAAACCAACAATAAAAACAGCTGTAATTATTGCACATAATTTATGTTTTGATGTGATTTTTGATGATATGAATTTTCTTTGATTTTCACTATCAACGGAGTAAAAAAGCATTATAAGCATTATAAGCCAAATTCCATAGATTAAGTAATTTTTTGAAGAATATTCATATCTGATATATACTCCTGACGCTAAAGCAACTATACTATAAAATATAGGAAAGAAGCAATATCGTGTTTTCTGATATATGATATATGTTACTGATGACAAAAGATATATGATTATAATTACTGCGTAGGTATCAAAAATTGATAAATGATTAAAAATATCAGTAAAGGTATTTCCTAACATACCTAAGTATGTTTTTGAATTATTTTCCTGCTGTAAGGCTGAAACAAGTCTTAATGCATCAATGTTCAATGATTTTTCAGAATCATAATAACCATTTTTTAAAAGCTCATAGTCATTTTCTGAATTTATTCCAACAAGTGCAAATTGTTCTTTATTCTCTTTGTAGTCAGGGTATGGCAGATTATTTATTGAATCGCAAAGCTCTGAATATTCATAGTAATTGCGAACCTCAGGGTTAGAGTTATTTACTGAGTAAGAATAATTATATAATCCGACAATTATTAAGCCTACCAAAAAGAACATTAACAGGAATGGACGGAAATACCAGAAAAATTTTCTGAAAGCAATTTTATATTTTCGTTTTGAAATCATATCAGCAAGAAAATATGCAACAGAAAACGCAAGTGCAATAAAGAAATAATCAAAGCTCAGAAAAGAACCTAAAGCAATTTCAGTAACACCAATCCAACAGGGGAGGTTATAGCGTTTGTTTCTGATAGCGTTAAGAACCAGCAGAAATCCGGCTGCAAGGAGAATGGCAGCCGTTTTTGTGCGTTCAATGTCAGCATAATGATGTAGTGCAAAAAGAATGTTGATTATAAGTGATAATATAAGCGATTTTGGTTTATTATACTTATCAGCAAATACATAGGTTATTGTGATAAACGAAATCAGCGATAAACCGACCAGAGCCAATACATAACAGTTGATATTTGTAAGTACAATTTGCAGAGAACCAACAATATTACTGAAAATATAATTAATATTATTATTGTAGTAGTATTGGTAGTGGCAGATATTAATTGAATTATAGTAATCGCTTATATTGTCGTATGCGAATGCAGAAATATTGATACAAAAGGTAATTATAATCAGATTAATTACTAAAGCAAAAAACAAATTGCTTTTTAAAATTCCGATTATTTTTTCTTTCATTTTGAATTGCTCCTGACACTTAGGTTATAAAAATTATCTCCAGCCATTTGCTTTCTGTTCATTTATCATAAGCTGTAAATTAGCAGATTCAAATCTGTTGAATGTTATTTTAGCATCAAATTCACTCTTGTTATAGAGAGGCTTATACCATGATTTTGAATTGAAGTATGCTGATATATCAGCATCATTGAAAATTCTTCCTCGTCTTGCATAAATTTCATTAAGCGCAAGGTTGAGTTCAGTTCTGCTTAAATCTTCAATATCAGAGCTTGTCAGATATACAGAATCGCTGTTATAAAGAATGTAATTATCATCTTTTTCAACAGGTTCAGTTGGAGCTTCTGTAGGTGCCTGAGTAGTCTGAGGCTGAGTTGTTTCCTGAACATATCCTAAGGATATATCAAGTGTAATTACGGAACCCTTTTCAGCACTATTATTACCCTCAGGGGTTTGTGAAATAACATAGCCCTCATCATAGTAATAGCTGTATAAATACTGACCAATTACAACTGTAAAGCCTTGTTCCTCAAGCAATTCCTTTGCATAGCTGTAGCCGTAGCCAACAACATTTATAACATCGATATTCTCAGCGGTAGTTGGTTCTGCTGTAGTAGGCTCAGTTGTAGGGGGAACAGTTGTAGGAGCGGTTGACGGTTTGACTGTAGCATTTTCGGTTGTAGCTTCAGGTGCGGTTGTTTCTATTACAGGATTATTATTAAGGTAGCCCTGCATTGCAAAATAACCTGCACAACCAAGTGCCGCAAGAATAGCAATTACACAAACGATAATCAGGACAGCTTTTTTTGCATTATTCTTTTTCTTTTTGTTTTGTTTTGCATTTTTGGCTTTGGCTTTTTCATCTGCCTTATCAGGCTTCTTATTATTTTTGTTTTTTGTATTTGCTGGTTTATTCTTTTTAGAATTTTTGCTCTTATTTTTATCCTTGACTTTTTTATCTTTGATTACAGGCTCTTCTTCAAATATATTTACATCTGTTATACCTGATTTATTGAACCCTGATTTGTTTTTATCGCTATTTGTCTTTTGCTCTGGTTCATCATCGAAATAGTCGCCATAATCCTTAGGCTCTGAAATATTGGAAGCTTCTGGCTTTTCATCTGTATTTGTTGCGTTTTCGGTTTCCGTTGGCTCAGGTGTATCATCGGATTTTACTTCTGTATCCTTGTTATCTGAAATATCTTCATTTTTATCATTCTCAGCTTCTGCTGAATCCTCTTTTTCTGCATTTTCTTCCGAATTAACAGTAGTGTCAGTTGTTTCTGATTCAGCTTTTGGTTCATCCTTATATTCAAAGCTTTCAAAATTATCGTTTGTATTTTCAGATGAATTTTCTGATATATTTTCATTATCTGATATTGTTGCATCAGAATTTACAGGTATTTCTGCTTTCTCATTTGATTCTACAGGATTTGTCAATTCACTTTGAACTGCCATAAGTGCATTTTTTATATTAATTGCATTTTTCCAACGATGTCCTTTTCCAGGCTGACAAGCAATTACAATTATACTTGCAAGCTTTTCGTTGTTACATTCCGGAGCAGTTATTGATGTGCCTTTAATTCTTGTTTTAATGGCTTCATCTTTGTTTATTGATGAACTTTCAAATGGCAATTTTCCATTGTTAGCCATATAATACATAATAAGACCAAGAGAATAAATATCTGTTGTAAAATCAGCATTTTTCTTGTTATATATTTCTGGAGCAACAAAGGAAAAATCTTCAATTTTAGCTTCAAAGTCAGAAAAGCCTCCAAGCTTGTATTCGCCATTTTCTGTGACAAATATATTCTGAGGTGCAATATTGCCATGATAAATGTTTTTGTCCTCAAGAATTGCAAGAATTTCACTCATCTTGATACCAAAATCAACAATATCTTCTGTTGTAAAGCTTTTATTTTTAAGAACCTCTGAAAGTGGTTTGCTTTTTTCAGTAATGATAAACAGCTCAAGAGTAGCTTTAGCAGGCTTGTCCTCAGCTACTGCGTCTATATAGTTAAAGCAATCGCCAGCAAGCATTAAATCTTTAATGAAATTTGCTTCATCTTCTATAAAATCAGCATTTTCGTCTGTGTATTCATCATTTTTTATACAAATATATCTGAGAATTGCTTTTGTTACACTACCTGATGTTTTTTTGCTGATTTGATATATTTCACAATTATCATTTTTTGTAATCAGCGAATTAACCTTCCAAGCTTTAAGACTGTCAGGCAGCTTAATGTGTCTTGCCATATTAACACTCCTCGTATTTTTATTGATTTAATTTCGTAATTTTATCCAATCATATTATCCTACCTATTGTATCATATTATCGTGAGTTTTTCCATAGATTTTTAAAAATTCTTGTCATTTATTCCATTATAGCAAAAAGAGGCCTAAAATCAGCCTCTTTATTGTTATTTTATATGTATTTTTTCCTTTTTGTTTACGCCTATTATTCCGCCTATTGAACCCATAATCAGGTTTGCACCAAGTCTTATTGCTGTTAAATAGGTTATCGGTTCAGTACTTTTTATAAGGGCGGTTGATGTTACCAGTAAAAAAATTACAAATCCTGTTATTGCACCGGTTATAAGACCTGCTGACTTAGTTATTCTGGCAGATATAAACGCTCCTGCAAATGAGCCGAGGGCAAGAAAACCAATAGTAATAAAATTTGTCAGTTCCTGTGGAAGAAGTCCTGTTGTAAGCATTGCTGCTGACAAAATACACATAAATATTATGGCGGTTAGTATTCCGCATAATGTGCCTATAAATACTCCCTTTGCCATAAGCTGTTTATCAAACATAATAAAAACACCTCTGAATATAATTATCTGTTATAATTGTATTCAAAGGTGAATTGATTAATTCAAATTATTTATATGTTGTTATTATTTTGTTTCATCTTCAGTTTTCTTTTTGCCAAAGAAGCCTTTTTTCTCAACCTCTGGAGTTGAAGGTGTTTTTTCTTTAGCAGTATCAACTGTTGAAATGCACCATGTCTTGAATTTCATTTTAACACGATCAGGACCTGTTTCAATGATAAATGCATCTTCATCATCTTTTTTAGCTACTATTCTGCCAACTATGCCACCGATAGTAGTTATCTCGTCACCGATTTCGATTTTGCTACGCATTTCTGCTTCTTCTTTTTTCTTTTTTGAGTTTGGTCTGAAAAGGAAAAAGTAAGCTACTGCAAAAATTAAAACATAAAAAGCAACCATAAACCACATATTTCCTGTGCCAGGCTGATTAGTTGATGTGGCAGCAGTATCTGCAACCATAGGTAAATTGTTAATCATATTTTTACATCCTTTCATAATATAGTATTAGATTATATTAGCTTTACAGTATTCTTGCAAGTTCAATTTGATAATTTTGTTATATTCTTACTCCAAGAATATTTCTATATTTTAAATAAAAATCTATAAATGTTCCCTTATCAAGTTCATTTCTTATGATTTCCATTAAATTGTTATAGAAATAAAGGTTATGCATTACTGCAAGCCTCATTCCGAGCATTTCACCGCTTTTCAGCAGATGTCTTATATAGGCTCTTGAAAAATTCTGACAAACAGGACAATCGCAATGCTCATCAATAGGGGATTGGTCGGTTTCATATTTTGCATTGTTCAGGTTTCTTACACCGTCCCATGTAAAAACCTGTCCATGACGAGCATTTCGGCTTGGCATAACACAGTCGAAAAGGTCAATACCCCTTGAAACTGCCTCAAGAATATTTACAGGTGTTCCAACTCCCATAAGGTAACGGATTTTATCAACAGGTGCAAAAGGCTCTACACAATCTATTATTTCATACATTTTTTCGGTAGGTTCACCAACTGCAAGACCGCCTATTGCATAGCCGTCAAGATTTAACTCAGCGATTTCCTTCATATGCTCAATTCTTAAATCGTTGTAGGTTCCACCCTGATTTATCGCAAAAAGCATTTGCTCTTTGTTGAGTGTTGTTTCAAGGCTGTTTAAACGATTCATTTCGGCAATACATCTTTTTAGCCACCTTGTGGTTCTTTGGACGCTGTCCTTTGTATAATTATAAGGTGAGGGGTTTTCAACACATTCATCAAACGCCATTGCAATGGTAGAACCGAGATTTGATTGAATTTGCATACTTTCCTCAGGTCCCATAAATATTTTTCTTCCGTCAATATGCGAATTGAAATATACTCCCTCTTCTATTATGTTTCTTAGCTTTGCAAGTGAAAATACCTGAAATCCACCGCTGTCTGTGAGAATAGGACCATTCCAGCGAGTAAATTTATGAAGTCCACCCATTTCCTTTACTTTTGTATCACCAGGTCTAAGATGAAGATGATATGTATTACAAAGCTGAACCTGACATTTTATATTTTTTAAGTCAAGGGCAGATACACCGCCCTTTATTGCTCCGCAGGTTGCAACATTCATAAATGCAGGGGTTTGCACTGTACCATGCGGAGTTACAAATTCTCCTCGCCTTGCATTATTTTCTTTTTTTATCAGCTTGAACATATTTCCTCCTAAGAAATAAACATTGCATCGCCAAATGAGAAAAAGCGATATTTTTCTTCTACTGCTGTTTTATATGCATTCATAATATTATCATAGCCTGCAAATGCAGAAACTAACATAATAAGCGTACTTTCAGGTAAATGAAAGTTTGTAATCAATCCGTCAAGCACCTTAAACTCATATCCAGGATAAATAAATATATCTGTAAATCCGTCACACGGTTTTATTTCACCGTAAAAGGTTGCAACACTTTCAAGAGTACGGCAGGAGGTTGTTCCAACAGCTATTACTCTTCCGCCATTTGCCTTTGTTTGCTTGATAAGCTCAGCAGTTTCTTTTGGTATTTCATAATGCTCGCTGTGCATTTTATGATTAGTAACATCATCAACCTTGACTGGTCTGAAGGTTCCAAGTCCGACATGGAGAGTAACATAGGCAATATTAACGCCTTTGGATTTGATTTTTTCCATAAGCTCATTTGTAAAATGTAAGCCTGCTGTTGGAGCAGCGGCAGAGCCTAATTCATTGCTATAAACAGTCTGATAACGCTCTTTATCTTCAAGCTCAGCGGTGATATATGGTGGCAGGGGCATTTGTCCGATTTTGTCAAGTGCTGCAAAAAAATTTTCGTCACATTCAAAATCAACAATTCGGTTTCCGTCATCCTTTACTTCCGATACCACACATTTAAGCAGTCCGTCACCAAAGGTAAATGATGCACCCTCACGAGCCTTTTTGCCAGGTTTGCACAAGGTTTCCCACCGGTTTCCGCTTATCTGCCTTAAAAGCAGAAATTCAACTCTTGCTCCTGTATTATCCTTAACTCCAAAAATTCTTGCAGGCAGAACTCTTGAGTCATTTGCAATCAGCAAATCGCCTTCCTGCAAATAATCTATAATATCATAAAAATGCTTATGTTCAATATTTCCGTTATCTTTACCAAGCACAAGAAGTCTTGAGCTGTCACGAGGTTCAACCGGAGTTTGTGCTATTAGCTCCTTCGGCAAGTCATAATAAAAGTCGCTGGTTTTCATTTTTATTCCTCTCAATTCGTTATTTACTACATTATACCTCAAATTTATTTTTAAATCAATTCTTTAAAATAATTGACAATACCACGCTAAAATGGTATATTATAAGTTAATATGAGTAGTTTGTGTATAATAAAAGCTGAATATTTTGCGAACATCGTTTCTATAATATAATATTTAGGCGAATATGGCAACTGCTTTTTTAAAATTTGTTAGGTTCGGAGGAATTTATTTATGAAAAAGTATAAAGTAGGTATCATTGGTGCTACAGGTATGGTAGGTCAGCGTTTCGCACTTTTACTTGAAAATCATCCTTGGTTTGATGTTGTTGCACTTGCAGCAAGCTCAAGAACTGCCGGTAAAAAATATGGTGAGGCTGTTGAAGGCAGATGGCATATGACAACAGAGCTTCCTGAGAAATATAAGGATATGGTTATTCTTGATGCTGAAAATGTTGAAGAGGTTGCATCAAAGGTTGATTTCTGCTTCTGTGCTGTAAATATGAAGAAAGATGAAATCAAGGCTCTTGAAGAAAAATACGCTAAGGCAGAATGTCCTAT
Source organism: Ruminococcus sp. (assembly GCA_024403825.1). Classification (GTDB taxonomy): domain Bacteria; phylum Bacillota; class Clostridia; order Oscillospirales; family Acutalibacteraceae; genus Ruminococcoides. The sequence continues at coordinate 32,200 of JAKSRB010000015.1, forward strand.
CGTTTCTAACAACTCTGCTCATCGTTTTACTGATGATGTTCCAATGGTTGTTCCTGAAATCAATGCTGACCATATCAAGATTATTGAGGCTCAGCGTAAAAGACTTGGCACAAAGAGAGGCTTCGTAGCAGTAAAGTCAAACTGTTCTTTACAGAGCTATGTTCCAGCAATTCACCCACTCAAGGAGCTTGGTGTAGATAAGGTGCTTGCTTGTACATATCAGGCAATTTCAGGTGCAGGTAAGACATTCAATACATGGCCTGAGATGATTGATAATGTAATCCCTTACATTGGCGGTGAGGAAGAGAAGTCAGAGCAGGAGCCACTCAAAATCTGGGGACATATTGAGGACGGCAAAATTGTTAAGACCGATGATATTTCAATTACATCACAGTGTATTCGTGTTCCTGTATCAGACGGTCACACAGCAGCAGTATTTATGTCATTCAAGGAAGGCGTTAAAAAGCCTACAGTTGAAGAAATTATCAATATCTGGGAAAACTACAGTGGCAGAGCACAGGAGCTTAATCTTCCAAGTGCTCCAAAGAATTTCTTACATTATTTCACAGAGCCTGACCGACCACAGATTAAATCAGAAAGAAATCTTGAAAACGGCATGGCTGTATCAGTGGGAAGATTAAGACCAGATACACAGTATGATTATAAATTTGTATGTATGTCACACAATACCCTCAGAGGTGCAGCAGGCGGTGCAGTACTTCTTGCAGAGCTTCTTTGTGCCGAGGGTTATATGGATTAAATCGGAGGTAAATTATGTCTATTTTTACTGGCTCAGGTGTTGCCATTGTAACACCAATGAATTCAGACGGCAGTGTAAACTATGAGGCTTTCGGTGAACTTCTTGAGTTCCATGTTGCCAATGGTACAGATGCTATCATTGCTTGTGGAACAACAGGCGAATCTGCAACACTTTCAGAAAAAGAGCATTGTGAGGTTCTTTCATTCGTAGCTGAAAAAATTAATGGCAGAATACCGGTTGTTGCAGGAACAGGCAGTAATGACACCTCAACAGCAGTTATGCTTTCAAAGTCAGCACAGAAAACAGGTGCAGATGCACTTTTGTGCGTTACACCATATTACAATAAAACATCACAGGCAGGTCTTATTAAGCACTTTAATGTTATTGCTGATTCTGTTGATATTCCAATAATTCTTTATAATGTTCCATCAAGAACAGGTTGCAATATTAAGCCAAAGACTTATCAGGAGCTTTGCAAGCATAAGAATATTGTTGCAGCAAAGGAAGCAAGCGGAGATATTTCTCAGGTAGCACTTATCCGTTCACTTTGCGGAGATGAGCTTGATATTTATTCAGGTAATGACGACCAGACAGTACCATTTATGTCACTTGGTGCAAAGGGTGTAATATCAGTATTTGCTAATATTTGTCCTGCTGAAATGCATAAGATTTGTCAGCTTTGTCTTGACAATGATTTTGCGGCTGCACAGAAGCTTCACTTCCATTACCTTGAGCTTATGAACATTATGTTTAGTGATGTAAATCCTATTCCAATTAAGACAGCAATGAATTTATTTGGTTATGATGCAGGTGAGTGCAGACTTCCGCTTGTACCAATGAGTGCCTCAGGTTATCACAACTTAAAGGATTGTCTTGCTAAATATGATTTGCTTAACAAGGCTGGCAAATAATTTTTAGCGTTAAAGATAAAGGGGAATTTTAAAATGGTAAAAATTGCAATAGTTGGTTGCAATGGCAAAATGGGTTACTTTGTAGCCGATACAATATCAAAGCGTGAGGATTGCAAAGCAGTATTTGGTGTAGATGCTTTTGGCGAGAATAAATTTGATTTTCCGCTATTCAGAAGCTTTAAGGATGTTACAGAAATTCCTGATGTAATTATTGATTTTTCTAATCCGGCAGTTCTTGATGATATGCTTGAATTTGCAACAGCAAATAATGTACCTTGTGTAATCTGTACAACAGGATATTCTGTTGAGCAGGTAGCAAAGATAAAAAATGCTGCTGAGAAAATAGCAATATTCTATTCTGGAAATATGTCGCTTGGAATAAATCTGCTTATCGAGCTTGCCAAAAAGGCAACAAAGGTTCTTGGAAAAGAATTTGATATTGAAATTGTTGAAAAGCATCATAATTTAAAGCTTGATGCTCCAAGTGGTACAGCATTGATGATAGCTGATAATATATCTGAAACACTTGAGGAAGAACCTCAGTATGTATATGACCGTCATTCTTACCGCAAAAAGCGTTCAAAGAATGAGATTGGCATACATTCAGTAAGAGGTGGCACTATAGTTGGTGAACACGAAGTAATTTTTGCAGGACATGATGAGGTTGTAACAGTAACACATCAGGCTCAGTCAAAAGAAGTGTTTGCAGTAGGTGCAGTAAATGCCGGTGTATATCTTGCTAATCAATCAGCAGGAATGTATGATATGAGCGATTTACTTTCAGATAAGCTTACAGATTAAATATTTAAATCAATTCAGGGTTGTTAGCTAAGCTAAACAACCCTGATAATTTTTTGGAAAATAAAACATAAAGATTTAGTGGAGAGTGGTGCTAATAATCCTTAAAAAACCGACTATACAAGAAAAAAGCTGAAATGGAAAAGCAAGAAACTCTATATATAATCACGGAAATCAATTTTCAAAATATTATTTGAGTCAAGTAAGCAATCAAGCATAATTTTTGATATAGCTTTTTTAGATTGAGTAT
>JAKSRB010000016.1 GCA_024403825.1 Ruminococcus sp.
CGTCATATCCTTATTATCCGTCATATCCTTATTATCCGTCATATCCTTATTATCCTACAATGCCAAACAGACCAAACTGTACAACAGACGGAATGTATTATTATGTTCCAATGAGTAGCGGTGGCTATACAATAGTACAAAGAGATATGATGGAATCTTCTCCAAAGACCGGAGATAAGAATAATTCTGTTCCATACATTGTTCTTATGGCTTCATTTGGATTTGGTGCATTTGCAACATTTAAACTTATTCGTTCAACTATTAAATAATTTGCATATTTTCAAACAGGCTTTCGCAAATTGCGGAAGCCTTATTTTTGTCACTGCATTTCGCAAATTTCTGAAAAATCTAAGGACTGACAGAACTCTTAAATTCTGCCAGTCCTTTTTATCAACTATATTTACCTGAATAATTATGCTCCTTATCAAGCAGCATATCCTTAACCTTCATAAGCCTTGTACGGCTGCTTCGGTCATTTTCTTCAAGCTTCATAGAAATATATTTTATAGTTTCCTGATACCTCGGTATCATAACATGTTCAAGCGAATTTACTCTACGGCGTGTTTTCTCAATTTCTGCCGACATAAGCTCACAGCTTTTTTCAATTTCTGCAAGCCTTATCAAATCAGGAAGTAACTCATTCAGCGACATTACCGCATCATCAAGCTCAAAGGATGTAAATGCAAATCCATACGGAAATATATCTCCGCTGTCAGATGTTCTTGTTGATGTTGTAATCTGTGGTATATCAACGCTCATTACATTTTTAGAGCTGACATTCACACCTACCTGCTGTTTTGGTGACATGAGCGATGCATCAAGAGCCTCTTTTGACATTACAGCACTTGCGTTTACAAAATGCGAATTGCACTGTGCAAGCTCTTTTTCAACCTTGTCCCTGAGCTTTTTATTTTCCTGTACCAAATCAATAAACCGCCTCATAAGCTCATCACGCTTGTCTTTTAACATTTTGTGTCCTCTTACGGCAGTTGCAAGCTGTTTTTTCAGCTTTGTCAACTGCATTCGTGTAGGATTAACATTCATTATAGCCATTGATAAGCACCTTCAATGCGGTTATTCTTTGCCGTAAAATTCATCAAGCATATCGTCCTTGATTCGTTTCAGCTCACTTCTTGGAAGTATATGCAGCAGCTTCCAGCCTATATCAAGTGTTTCCTCGATTGTACGGTTTGCATCATAGCCCTGAGAAACATATTCTCTTTCAAAAGCCTCTGCAAACTCTGCATATTTTTTATCCATTTCAGTAAGTGCCGCCTCACCAAGAATTACCATAAGCTCTCTTGCGTCCTTACCTCTTGCGTATGCCGCAAAAAGCTGGTTCATAGTAGCGGCATGGTCTTTTCTTGTACGGTTCGGACCAATACCCTTATCCTTTAGTCGTGAAAGTGACGGCAGAACATCTATCGGAGGAGTTATACCCTTACGATATAATTCTCGGCTGAGAATTATCTGTCCTTCAGTAATATAACCTGTAAGGTCAGGAATTGGGTGAGTTTTATCATCCTCAGGCATAGTAAGAATCGGAATAAGTGTAATTGAACCGTCCTTGCCACGAAGTCTGCCTGCACGCTCATAAAGAGTTGCAAGGTTTGTGTACATATATCCAGGATAACCTCTTCTGCCCGGAACCTCTTTTCTTGCGGCAGAAACCTCACGCAAGGCATCAGCATAGTTTGTAATATCAGTCATAATTACAAGAACATGCATACCAAGGTCAAATGCAAGGTATTCAGCGGCAGTAAGTGCCATTCTCGGAGTTGCAATTCGTTCAATGGCAGGGTCATTTGCAAGATTGACAAACATAACAGTTCTGTCGATAGCACCTGTTTCTCTGAATGACTGTACGAAATAATCAGACTCTTCAAAAGTAATACCCATAGCGGCAAAAACAACGGCAAACTGCTCATTTTTGCCACGAACAGCCGCCTGCCTTGCAATCTGAGCGGCAAGCTGAGCATGTGGAAGACCTGAGGCAGAGAATATAGGTAATTTCTGACCTCTTACGAGGGTGTTAAGTCCGTCAATGGCAGAAACGCCAGTTTGAATAAATTCCTGAGGATAGTCACGAGCGGCAGGGTTCATAGGAGTGCCGTTAATATCCATTCTTTTTTCAGGGATAAGAGCAGGACCATTATCAATAGGATTTCCAAGACCGTCAAAAACTCGTGAAAGCATATCAGGAGAAACAGGAAGCTCCATAGCTCTTCCAAGAAATCTTACCTTTGATTCTGCAAGGTTAATTCCAGCGGCTGAGTCAAACAGCTGTACAAGAGCGTTTGTACCATTAACCTCAAGCACCTGACAGCGACGAACCTCGCCATTAGGCAACTCAATTTCACCAAGCTCATTATAGGTTACGCCGTCAACATCACTTACCATCATAAGCGGACCTGCAACCTCTCTGATTGTGCGGTATTCCTTTGGCATTAGTCATCACTCCTTTCAAGCACTTCTTTAATTTCCTTATCAAGCAAAGCCTGAATTGTATCAAATTCTTTATTAATATCAGCTTCCTGCTCATACTTAAATCTTCCAACTCTTTCTCTGACAGGAAGATTTACAAGCATTTCAATGTCAGCACCCTTTTCAAGAGCCTCACGAGCCTTATCATAGTAGCTGAGAATAGCTCTCATCATAAGCACCTGCTTTGGCAGAGAGGTATAAGTATCAACATCATCAAAAGCATTCTGGTGGAGATAGTCCTCACGAATTGAACGAGAGGTTTCAAGCTTTAATCTGTCTGGTGCTGAAAGAGCATCCATACCAACAAGGTTTACGATTTCCTGCAGCTCTGATTCCTCCTGCAAAAGGGCAAGCAGTCTGCCTCTAAGCTCCATAAAATCAGGAGCGGCATTTTCAGCAAACCATTTAGCAAGCTGGTCAGTATAGAGAGAATAAGAAGTAAGCCAGTTGATAGCAGGGAAATGTCTTTTATAAGCAAGGTTAGCATCAAGACCCCAGAAAACCTTAACAATTCTGAGAGTAGCCTGAGAAACAGGCTCAGAAATATCACCACCAGGAGGTGATACAGCACCGATAACAGATAACGCACCCTCAGTATCTTCCTTGCCATTTACGATTACACGACCTGCACGCTCATAGAACTGTGCAAGACGGCTGCCGAGGTAAGCAGGATAACCCTCTTCACCAGGCATTTCCTCAAGACGACCAGACATTTCACGCAAAGCCTCAGCCCATCTTGAAGTAGAGTCAGCCATAAGAGCAACAGTATAGCCCATATCTCTGAAATACTCAGCGATAGTGATACCTGTATAAATAGATGCCTCACGAGCGGCAACAGGCATATCAGATGTATTAGCAATAAGAACAGTTCTTTCCATAAGAGAATTTCCTGTACGAGGGTCCTTCAGCTCAGGAAATTCGTTAAGAACATCAGTCATTTCGTTACCACGCTCACCACAGCCGATATAAACGATAATATCAGCGGCAGCCCATTTTGCAAGCTGATGCTGAACGACAGTTTTACCAGAGCCGAAAGGTCCTGGAACAGCCGCAACACCACCCTTTGCAAGTGGGAAAAGTGTGTCTATTGGTCTTTGACCTGTAGTAAGCAGAATATCAGGAGAAAGCTTCTTTTTGTAAGGTCTGCCAACACGAACAGGCCACTTTACAGCCATAGAAACATTGATTTTTTCCTTGCCGTTGTTGATAACAGCAACAGTTTCATCAATATTAAAGCTTCCCTCATTGATAACCTCAACAGTACCGCTCACACCGTTAGGAACCATAATTTTGTGTAGAACAGCATTGGTTTCCTTAACAGTTCCGAGTGTGTCACCTGCTGAAACCTTGTCACCCTTTTTGGCAACAGGCTTAAAGCTCCATTTCTTTTTATGGTCAAGTGAAGGAACATCAACACCTCTGGTAAGGTTGGTTCCTGCCACCTTCATAATCTCCTCAAGAGGACGCTGAATACCGTCATAGATTGAGCCGATAAGTCCGGGACCCAGCTCAACCGAAAGCGGTGCACCAGTTGATTCAACCTTTTCGCCTGGTCCAAGACCTGAGGTTTCTTCATAAACCTGAATAGATGCTTGGTCACCATGCATTTCAATTATTTCACCTATAAGTCGCTGACTGCTGACACGAACTACATCAAACATATTCGCATCACGCATACCCTCTGCAATTACCAGAGGACCTGCAACTTTTGTAATTATACCAGTTTTCAAATTATACACCTCAGTTATTGATGTAAATAAAATTGTCGATTATATAATAATGTCCGATAAAATCCTTTGATAAATAAACCAGATTATCCGACACACAGATTATGAAAATAAAATGTCAGAGCCTACAGCCTGCTCCACAAATGCAGATAAACGCTTTGAGCCGATACCGTTGTTGCCTTTAACTCCGATAATAGGAATTACAGCAGGTGTAATTCTGTCTTCATAGCGTTTACGCTCTTTTTCGATTTGAGCGAATAATTCCTCAGTAAGATAAATTATTGCATAGTTGTCGCCATCTGCAATTTTGCGGAAAAGCTGTGCGACATTTTCAACATCGTCACAAGGAAAAATATCAAGTCCGATTGCTCCGAAACCCTTTATGCTTTCGCTGTCACCGATAACAGCAATACCTTTAGCCATAAACCTCACGCAGCCTTTCTCTGATAGTTTCCGTATCTGACTTAGTACGCAAACCGCTTGCAATTATATGAATTGCCTTTTTCTCAGCCTCACAGCCTAGGTAATAGCCCATTAATGGTTCTGCACCACTGCTTGTACGCTTACAGCTTGTCTTAGTCATTGAAACAAGCCTGTTATCAACAAATTTTTCAAAGGCTGACGGAGATTTTTTATATTCCTCCATAGCTTTGTTACAGTCATATTCGCTGAATCTTGAAAGAGTATCAATCAAAGCCTCAGTACCCTTTAAGGCCGATTTTGTAACATCAGACATTCTGAACTCAGGAACATCACAAAGAGCCTGAATAAGATAGTCCATATTAGTACCAGTTCTTGCAGAGCGGATTGCAATTTTGACATTGCTGTAAAAAACGGTAGTTCTGAAATATTTTTTCAAAAAATCTGAGCCTGATTTTTCGCCACATTCAAGCAGTTTTTTCATAACAGCCCTATCAATTACAGCATCACAAAGCCTTGCATCACCTGTATGAGCAATAATCTCATAGGCTCTGTCGGCAGCCCCTGAAAGCCAATCTGGCAAAATTGAAAATCTGCGGTTTTCGACTGCTGTTTTAAGGTCATCAGCGGAAATTGTGCAAGGATTAAGCAGTAAAGACTTAAAATCTCGCCCAGACATAATTCCCTTTAAAACTACCTTAAGATTATGAATATCGTTCTGATAGAAAAACGGATTGAAAATATCAAAATCAGGAGCAACACTTCTGAGATATTTCCACATTTCAGCGGTATGCTCAGAAATAATATCATCTATATTGTTACCGCTGCCGTAGCCTTTATCGTTCAGATAACGGATAAGCTCAATTTCATTTTTACAGCCAAGCATATGTTCAAAGTCAACAGAGCTGAAAAGTGATTTTTCCTTTGCACGCACAGAGCCAATGGAATATTCATAGGAAAGTGCCATAAAATCCTCCTTACTATGCAAACAACTCTCGGTTTATAAGGTCCTCAATGTCATCACGCTTAGAGGCGATAACAGCTGAAAAGCTCATATTTTCCTCGATGTCACCGCATTTCAGGATAAATCCACCGTCAATATCAACAGCAGTCTTGCCGACCTTTGCCGTAACTCCGTTTTGTTTAAGCATTGCAGTAAAGTCTGACGGCAAGCGAGATAAATCCTTTTTGTTGAGGAGAATAACACCCTCCCTGCCATCGAGTCTTTTAGCAAATTTGTATATAATATTGAAGTATTCCTTGTCAGAAAGACCAAGCATATACTCCGAAAGTTTGTCAATGGTGATATTGATTTCACTGCGTTTTTTAGCAAGCAGTGCATTACGCTTTGCAAGGTCAGAACCACTTTTTGAAGCAGCCTTCATCTGAGCGACCTTCTGCTGAGCCTTTGCATTGATTTCAGCGGCAGCCTTATCAGCCTCAGCTTTGCCCTTAGCAAGAATTTCTTCGCAAGCCTTACTGCATTCTGCATTGATAACGCTGATATTTTTATCACAGTCATTTTTTATGCTGTCTAAAATTTTATCACCGTTGCTCATATATAGCCCACCTTTCTTTTCGGATTTTTCAGTTCATTAAATCTGGAGTGAAGGAACTGAAATTACAACGAGAAGAGAAATGATGAAAGCGAGAAGAGCATAGATTTCAACGAGTGTAATTGAAACCATAGCCTTAGAGAAGTTTTTGTCATCCTTAGCACTCATTGCAATACCTGCAACAGCAGCCTTACCCTGAGCAAAACCTGAAAGCATACCGCCAAAGCCAACAGCAAGAGAAGCACCTGCATAAGCAAAGCCCTGAGCCATTGTAGGAAGGTCGCCGCCAAGAACACCACAGCTTACAAGAATAAGGAAGCCAACGATAAAGCCGTAAAGACCCTGAGTACCAGGAAGAAGTGTGAGTACGAGCATTTTACCGAATTTTGAAGAGTCCTCAGAGAGAACACCCATAGCTGCCTGAGCAGCACCGCCAACACCTCTTGCAGAGCCGATACCTGAAAGTACAGTAGCGATTGAAGCACCTAAAAGTGCGAGAAACAGTCCGTTCATTTGTTATTATCCTCCGAAATTTTGAAATATTTACTGTTAAGGGCAAACGGTTCAAAAGGTTTACCGCCACCCTCATAGAATTTACTGAACATTTCTACATATTGTAATCTCATAGTATGAACATATGAGCCAAGTGCATTAAGTCCGATAGTAATTGCATGACCTATTACAAAAATAAGAATCATACAGATAATGCCGACAACATTTTTGTCGAACATAGATGCAAGCATATTGAACACCTGAGCCATAACGCCAGTAGTAAGACCAAGTGCAAGCAATCTTGAATAGCTGAGCAAATCGCTGATATAGCTTGTAATATCATACAGGGATGCAAGACCACCGATAAGCTTGCCAAAAACACCTTTTTTACTTCTGCCCTGTGTAAGAATAAGTCCTGCAGCAGAGGCAATGGCAATTCCTGCACCAACATACATAACAGTCTGTGTAGTAACCATACCAACGGCAACAACAGCAAAGCCAACAAGCATAAGCATCCAGAAGCCTGTATCAAAGAAAGCCGCTGCATAATCCTTTTGCTTAATACAGATGTAGAATTTACAGCCCATACCTACCAGAATATGAATAAGTCCGAATGCTATGGAAATTATCATAAGCAACAGAGCATCCTTCTGTGGGTCAAGGGTTTTCCATGGCAAAAGCTCTGCCATAGTAATATTAGAATCAGTAACAAGATTATATATTACAGCAGGAGCATCACCGAATATACTACCGAATACAAGTCCCCAGAATATTGTGGAAATTCCGCAATACTGGAACAGTTTAAGGTTATTACGCATATTGGTATCAGGCTTGAAAGCCTTCAGCACAATACCGATAGCAACCACCATTAATAAGCCATATCCTGCATCAGAGAACATCATACCAAAGAAAAAGTAGAAGAAAAATGCAAGAATAGGTGTAGGGTCAATATCAAGATGAGATGGAGCAGAATACATTGTAACAATGCTCTGGGCAGGCTCAGCAAATTTGCTGTTTTTCAGCTTTACAGGGGCATCTGCCTCGTCAACATCCTCAAACTCAATATAACAGGTTACTGCGTGTTCACAAAGCTTTTGTAATTTATCGCAATCCTCCTCAGGAACAAAGCCGTTTACTACAAATATATGCTTTGTATGGTCAAGCTCATTGATAACATTGTACTTGTCGGCTCTTATTCTGAAATAGTCCTGAGTATTTCTTATAGCATCACGATAATCCTCATATGAAATGATTTCATTTACAGCTTTCTCATCATTCTGAGCAAGCTCCCTGCTTTTTTCAGAAAGTCGCTTTGATTTCTCCATTGGAGTATGGCTTGTAGGGCTCATAGGTCTTGCAAAGCCGATATTTCTCAGCACCTCTTCTGCAAGAGCCTTCTGAGCAAGCGGAACGAAGAGAACCACACAGGTCATATCCGAAGAAGTGTATTGAATTTCAAAATTATACACAAGCTCAGGATTCTGGCGTGCAATTTCCTCTGATAAAGCGATTTCAGAAAATGATTTTGGCAGAGTTCCAATAAAAACTGCCGTAGATTTTGTGTCACCCGAATTAAGGGGAATGTCAAGATTCTGCCAAGGCTCAAGCTGTGCAAGTGTAGTTTTAATTCTCACCTGTTCAGCCGCATAGTCCGCACGCTTTTTGTTAAGCTCGGTTATGCGTGTACAAACCTCAATAATTTTGCCTGCATTTGAAGCAATTACACCGATTTCATCTGCATCAATCTCTCGCCTGCCCTCAAATGCTGAAAGCAGACCTTTCTTTTCAGGTGAAAGTGTTTCAAGAATTTTCAACGCCTGCTGAGCAAGAGTCACATTTTTCTCAAACACCTGCATCTGAGCAGACAAGTCCACCTTGTCAAAGCCCTGTTCAGATTTATCATTCTTTTTAATCTGAATAAGACCGCTGTCCTGCAAATGCTCTAACAGGCGTTTTCTGTCCTTACGCAAGGCAATAATCCTGACTGACTTCATTTTTAGTTTTGCCAAATTTATATCACCACGCTTTATAAATATCCTTGTTGAAGCTTAGTCTGTAAGCATAGCTACAACATTTTTGATTACTTTGCTGCGGCTTTTTTCTGCCGTATTTGAAAGCACATTGCAACGCTTTTCAGCATCTCTTTTTGCGTGTTCAAGCTCCTTTTGATTTTCAGACTCAACCGCCTTATAAAGCTTCTGAGCATTGTTTTCAGCCTCAAGCTTAGCAGACCTTACAAGCTCCACAGCATCGTTATGAGCTTTTTCCTGTTTAAGCTGTGCCTGAGCCTTAGCCTCACTCTCACGCTTTTTGCACTCATTTTCGGCATTAAAAATGGCATTCAACATATCTTTTGCCATATTTCAGCTCCTTTTTTATACAAAAATTATTTTCAGAAACATTTGCCCATATACAAACACTAATGAAAATATATTATTTATATTAACATATTTTTCCTTAAAAAGCAATGATTTTTCGTTACTATTATATCTACACTAATAAAATTATGTATATATTTTTGGCAAAGATTTTCAAATAATACTTGGCTGACACAATATCATATTTTCAGCTATATTATATCAGCTTTTTTACAAAAAGCATAGCTATTAATATACCGAAAAAATCAAGGCTATCTATGCAAAAACTGCATAACACACACATTAAATCGGATAATTAACCCTGTATCTTTATAAATCTGTATAATTCGATGACTTGTCGAAAACATCATATTTATTGTATAATTATAAGTATAATTAATTAGAATATGGGAGATATAAATGAAACTAAAGAGAAAATATACACTTGGAGAAGAAATATTCAATTCTGTATCACATGGAGTAGGAACATTGCTGTCAATAGCAGGAACAGTCGTATTGATAGTAATATCCGCAATAAGAGGGAATATATGGAATGTTGTAAGCTCATCAATTTACGGAGCATCACTGATTATTCTGTATTCAATGTCAACACTATATCATTCATTTACAAATGAAAAAGCAAAGGCATTTTTCAGAATTATGGACCATGATACTATATTTTTTCTGATAGCAGGAACATACACTCCGATAACTCTTTGTTATCTGAGTCAGCCGACAGGATATATACTGTTTGGAATTGTCTGGACGGCAGCAATAGTCGGAATTGTACTAAACAGCATAAATCTTGAAAAATTCAAGATACCGTCAATTATATGTTATGTCGCAATGGGCTGGGTAATAATTTTTGCAATCAAACCTTTACTACAGTCATTCAACAAACTATCATTGATATATCTGCTTGTAGGCGGAGCGTGCTACACTCTTGGTATTATTTTTTATGCAATAAAGAAAATAAAATATTTCCATTCAATATGGCACTTATTCACTATTGCAGGAAGTGTATTTCATTACTTTTCAATTCTGCTTATGCTATACTGATTTATCCATAACCGAACACACCTGATTATGATAATTATTTTTAAATTCGGCTATTGCATATAAGGCTTAATAATTGTATAATTAAAACAATGCAGATATAATAAAAATCTAATATAAGCTGTCTGAAAGGATAATAAAAATGAATATTAACGAAATGCAGAAAAAAATACTTGAACTGAAAAAAGAAAAGGATGTATGTATTCTTGCACACAGCTATCAGGCACATGAAATTCTTGAAATAGCTGATTTTACAGGTGACAGCTATAAGCTTAGTGTAGATGCAAGCAAGGTCCAGAATAAAAATATATTAATGTGCGGAGTTCGCTTTATGGCAGAAACCTGCAAAATTTTATCACCTGAGAAAACAGTTTACCTTGCTCAGCCGATTGCAGGCTGTGAAATGGCAGACCAGATGGGCAAGGAATATATTTCAGAGGTAAAAAAAGAATATCCTGATTATGCAGTAGTTGCATACATTAATACAACAGCAGACCTTAAAACAATATGCGATGTATGTGTAACCAGCTCATCAGCGGTAAAAATTGTAAATAATATGGATAACAAAAACATATTATTTATCCCTGACTGCAACCTCGGAAGCTATGTAGCAAAGCAATGTCCTGACAAAAACATAAAATTACTCAAAGGCGGTTGTCCTGTTCACGCCTGCGTTACCACAGAGGATGTAAAGAAAGCAAAGGAAATGCATCCAAATGCAGAAATCCTTGTACACCCTGAATGTACAGCGGAAGTAGTAGCAATGGCAGATTATATCGGCTCAACCTCAGGTATAATGGATTACGCAAAAGCCTCAGATAAAAAAGAATTTATAATCGGAACAGAAATCAGCATTGCAGAGCATTTGCAGTATGAATGTCCTGACAAGAATTTCTATCCACTTTCATTAAAACTGCTCTGTTCAAATATGAAATCAACAACACTTGTTGATGTTCTAAACTGTCTTGAGGGCAAGGGCGGAGAAGAAATAATACTTGATGACCAGACAATAAACGATGCAAAGAAGTGCATTGATGAAATGATAAGACTCGGTTGATAGAGGATAAAATGGCTAAAAAAGCATTAATTGCAATGAGTGGCGGAGTAGATAGCTCCGTAGCAGCTTACCTTGCAACACAAATGGGATATGAATCCACAGGCATAACATTAAAATTATTTGATAACGATAATGCTTGCGAGAGTGAGGAAAAATCCTGCTGCACATCTCAGGATATAAAGGATGCACAAAGTGTATGCGATAGGCTTGGGATACCCTACTATGTATATAATTTCAAGGACAGCTTCAAAGAAAATGTAATCAGCAGATTTATCTCGGCATATGAAAACGGAAGAACACCGAACCCCTGCATAGACTGCAACCGTTACATAAAATTTGAAAAGCTTGTAGCAAGAGCAGAAGAGCTTGATTATGACTGCGTTATAACTGGTCACTATTCAATAGTAGAGTATGATAAAGGAGCGGACAGATACTTACTCAGAAAATCCGTTGACTTGACAAAAGACCAAAGCTATGTGCTGTACTCATTATCACAGAGGAAGCTTTCAAAAACAATGCTGCCGCTTGGCGGATTGACAAAGGAATATGTAAGAGAAATTGCTGAAAAACAGAATTTTATAAATGCACGCAAACACGATAGTCAGGATATATGCTTTATCCCTGACGGAGATTACGCAAAATTCATTGAGCAATACACAGGCAAAACATATCCAAACGGAAACTTTGTAGATGAAAACGGAGCTATACTCGGAGAGCATAAGGGCATTATCAGATATACCGTTGGACAAAGAAAAGGGCTTGGACTTGCACTCCCCCAGCCAATGTATGTAAAGGAAAAAAATCTCGCAGAAAATAAGGTTATTCTATGTACAAATGACCGACTATTTTCAAAGGAATTATATGCAACAGACATTAATCTGATAGCATATGACAGAATAGACAAGCCAATAAAAATCAAAGCAAGGGTAAGGTATAATCAAAGCGAACAGCCGGCACTTGTAGAACAGATTGATGAAAATACTTTGCATATAGTTTTCGATGAACCGCAAAGAGCAATATCCAAAGGTCAGGCGGTAGTGTTATATGACGGTGAATATGTAATCGGAGGCGGAACAATCGTCTGAATATAATAAAATATTATGCTAAAATAAATTCGGCAAATGGTAATTTTCTCCTTTTGCCGAATTTTTATATCATAAATCTGATAAACCAACAAAAAGGACCTCCAAAAAACGGAAGTCCTTTAATAATTTATTCAATAATTAAAATAACATAATTAATTTAATTATTTAACTGCCTCATAAACTGCAACAGCACAAGCAACAGTAGCACCAACCATTGGGTTGTTACCCATACCGATAAGACCCATCATCTCAACATGAGCAGGAACTGAAGATGAACCAGCAAACTGAGCATCACCATGCATTCTACCCATTGAGTCTGTAAGACCGTAAGAAGCAGGACCTGCACCCATATTATCAGGATGAAGTGTACGACCTGTACCGCCACCTGAAGCAACTGAGAAATACTTGAAGTTGTTTTCAATAGCCCACTTCTTGTAAGTACCTGCAACGAGGTGCTGGAAACGAGTTGGGTTAGTTGAGTTACCTGTGATAGATACACCAACCTGCTCATACTGCATGATAGCAACGCCCTCACGAACATCATCTGCACCATAGCAGCGAACAGCAGCTCTTTCACCGTCTGAGAAAGCTGTTTCAGAAACAATCTTAAGCTCAGATGTGAAGTAATCAAACTCAGTCTTTACATATGTAAATCCGTTGATTCTTGAAATGATGTAAGCAGCATCCTTACCAAGACCATTAAGGATAACTCTGAGTGGCTCTTTTCTTGCCTTGTTAGCGTTACGAGCGATACCAATAGCACCCTCAGCTGCTGCAAAGCTTTCGTGACCAGCGAGGAATGCAAAGCACTTTGTTTCATCTCTGAGGAGCATAGCACCGAGGTTACCATGACCACGACCAACGCTTCTCTGCTCAGCAACTGAACCAGGAATACAGAAAGCCTCAAGACCAATACCGATAGCCTCAGCAGCCTCAGCAGCAGTCTTAACACCCTTCTTAAGAGCAACAGCACAACCGAGTGTATAAGCCCAGCCTGCGTTCTCAAAAGCGATAGGCTGAACGCCCTTAACTATATCGTAAGGGTCAAAGCCCTTATCATTACATAACTGTCTTGCCTCATCAAGACTTGCAATACCGTATTCGGCAAGGCACTTCTCAATTTTAGGCATTCTTCTTTCAATACTTTCAAATGTAACTGCCATTATATGTTACCTCCTGCCGAATTATTCTTCACGAGGGTCAATGTACTTAGCCGCATTGTCAAAACGACCGTACTGACCGATGTTGTTCTTGTAAGCTTCGTTAGGCTCAACACCATGACGAATATCCTCAAGCATCTTGCCAAGCTTTACAAACTGATAGCCGATAACCTCATTATTCTCATCAAGAGCAGTCTTGATAACATAGCCTTCAGCCATTTCCATATAACGAACGCCCTTAGCGTTAGTGCTGTACATAGTACCAACCTGAGAACGAAGACCCTTACCAAGGTCCTCAAGACCAGCACCGATTGGTAAACCGTCCTCTGAGAAAGCTGTCTGAGTTCTGCCGTAAACGAGCTGCTCAAAAATGTTTCTCATAGCAGTATTGATAGCATCGCAAACGAGGTCAGTATTAAGGCACTCAAGAAGAGTTTTGTTAGGAAGGATTTCAGCAGCCATAGCAGCTGAGTGAGTCATACCAGAGCAACCGATAGTTTCAACTAAAGCTTCCTCAACAATACCATTTTTAACATTAAGTGTAAGCTTACAAGCACCCTGCTGTGGAGCACACCAGCCAATACCGTGAGAAAGACCAGAAATGTCTTTAATCTCATAAGATTTTACCCACTTACCCTCTTCAGGAATAGGGGCAGGACCATGCTTAGGTCCCTTTGCAACAGTGCACATTTTTTCTACTTCTTTTGAATAAATCATTGTGTACACTTCTCCTTTCAGAAATTTGTTGAGCTGTTTGCCGCCAGAATGCCGTAACAAACTGCACTCATACACCTATATTATAAGTTATTATGCGACATTTTTCAAGGGTTTTTACCAAATTATTTGTTAAGTAATGGCAGAAAAATCAAAGGACTGCATCGGAATACCGATACAGCCCTTTTAATTTTTAACTTGATAAATTACAAATTATTAATTAGCTTATGTTCTGCTAACCAACTCTCTGTTAGTAGAAGTAATCTGAATCAGTTTTGTTGTGGCACCAGAAACACTGCCGTCAACCTGCTTTGTTGCAGCAATAATTCTTGAATTACTATTGTTTGGCACAGAGATATTAGCAACATTGCTGTCAACATTATTAAGAACAACACCGCCGTCAATTTCATAATTTGTAGTGGTTTTTATTGAATAGTTTAAAACATATTTATTTACAGTATCTGTATTATTAACCTTTACCTCAAAGTTAGATACATAAAACTGTATATACTCAATGTTCTCAATTTTACTTACAGTTACTAAAGAGCCAACACCACCTGTATATTTTACCTTTTGCAAAAGTATAGTGTTTGGTTCATCCTGAGATGCTGAAATAAAGTAATCAACATAATTCTGATTGGTATTAACAGTACCGTCTGACAGACCACCATGATGAGCATCGTCATAAGGAGTCCAGTCTATATCACTGGGTGTTTCAATTAGTTTAACTCGGTTAGCTGTATTGCCATAAATAGACAGCTGTTCAGTAAGCAACGCACAGCTTCTTTCAGCAACAGAAATTTTCTGACCGTTTTTTGCAACACTTGTCATTCCAAACATTGCACCAAGACTTGCAGAAGAAACAATACCAAGAATAGTAATAGTACATACTAACTCAACTAATGTAGTACCACACTTGCTTTTTAAATAACGCTTGTTAAAGGCTTTGATTTTGCCTGCTTTAAAATTAAATTTAAACATAAAATCAGCACCTCCATTATTCAGCTAATTCAAGCTTAGAAACTGAGCCTACACAGCTTGCAACATTATTTTTGCCATAGTCATAGTAAGCAGTAATTTCATAGGTAATCATAGTCTTGTTTTCGGTAGTATCTCTCAATGTATAAGCATAGCTTCCTGCTTTTTTTATTGTAAAATAATATGAGCCCTTGTTCCAATCGTGGTTATTAGCATTATCAACCTGCTCAAGCATATCAATATCAAGCGTAGCACCATCAACAATAATACCATTGCAAATTTCATAAAAAATAAAGTCATCCAGCTTATATTTGAAATCATATTCGTTAAACAATAAATTTTTAGCCTGCTGGTCAGGGTCCGCAATAGGACAATCAGGGTCATTAGACGGAGTATGCTCAACAATCGTCATAATAATATCACAAGCACGCTGAGCATTTGAAGCCGCCTGATCTCTTGCACTGCAATCAAGAATTGCAGTATAAGCAACAGAAAGTCCTGAGCTTGCTGCAGCAACAGCTATTGCCATAATACAAACTGCACACAACAGCTCTGCTAACGATAAGCCTTTTTTACTCTTAAAATATTTTTTATTCATTTTCATTAGAAATACCTACTGTCAGAAAAGTCATATTCTATCCATTCCTTCACATCTACTGAATAACCGCCATTAGCGATAGCTCTATTGTACTCATCTTCATTCTCTGTGGTAAAGATTTCAGTTCCAGTATCACTATGTGAAGAAATCAATTCATAATAATCTGTTTCAAATTCTGCAACACGCTCTGGAAAGTATGCACATTTATCCGCATCCCAAACTTCTATATCAAGCAAATTAAGGTCATCATCAGTTGTGAAGAAATAATAACCCTTTGGCACAGACCACATTTTATTTGAAGATGTATTCTTAAATTTAACAGCAGAAGTAAGGTGTATCAGCATACCTGATTGAACAACAGGACTTCCTCCAATAGTCTTTGTATATTGATAACAGTATTTGTCGTTACTGATAGCAGTATTACCTGACAGAGTATTTACCTTAAATGAGTGTCCCTGAATACCATGAGTACCCGCACTAAGTGAAAACTGGTCAGCTTTGAAAATTACATCGTTTGCATCAACAGCTGATGTTGGGAAGTTGAAATTCGCATAAATTGCTTTTGCCTTATATGTAGCACCTGGGTAAAAATCACCGCTTGTTGCAGTAAAGTTTACAGCCTTATCAGGTACTTCCTTTGGAGTTAGTGTATATACAATTTTACCTGTGGAATCTACCCAAGCGATTTCAGCATCATCAGCATCATCGACTTTTTCACTACCGCCGCCACCATTTTCAAAAAATCTCTTGGCTTCATCAGTAAACAGATTATATCCTGTGCCATTATTAATTGTATATTTACCTGGGGCTACAGTATATTCTGTGTCACCGAACTTTACTCTAAATTCAGATTTTATTGTGACTGTGCAGCCAGTCTGATTCCAGTATGGTCTTACCCAGAATTCTGATGTATCATCCTCAGCTTCAAGAAGGTTACTTGCTGGTTTTACATTGTATAATCCTTCATCACTTGTGTTTGATGAGCAACCAACATAATTGTTTCCGTTGTCCTTTGGTATCGCACCAACTTTCTCACCTTTATCTGCACCAATAGTCAATACTATGTTTGAGCTGCGTAATGACATCTTAACATTACTTTTTACAACAGCATCTTTAATGCTGTACCAGCAGAAATTAAATGAACCTGTTGTCTTACCGCTGTATAAATCATAATAACCAGTTACTTCAGGCATTGTACTTGGAGCACAGTAAATATCATAATTATCCCAAGATGAGTTATAGGAGGAAGGAACTCTTTCGCTTGGGCTGTAAGAGTTATTGGATTCATTATTAAATGTACCATTATTGTTAAGAATATCTACGCAATTAGAGCCATTTTCATAAGCAGAGTGCATTGTTCTCTTTTGAGCCATAACTTGATTTAATAAATTCAATTCTTCACCTAAGCTGTTTTCAAACTCTTCTTTAGTAATACCCTGAAATGCATTATTATCATTAAAAATGTTTGTACCAGAAGCAACTTTGTAATAACCCGCAGATATTTCTTTTGTGGTATCTCCTCCAATAATATCGCTTCCATCAGAATTAGCTTTATACAAATGTATAGTCTTAGAAACATATACTAATACATCATTATTTCCAGGTCCTGCATAGCCTAATTCTAATCCTACACCCTTTGTGTACATATCGTTATCAATAACAACATATTTACAATTAAACACAGAACCATAAACCTCGTTATTATCCCAATATGCAACATGCTCAAATCTATCGTTATTTGATCCACCAGCTTTTGTCTGGTCACCAAGGAAGTAAACACCTGTATTGTATGCTGAATATGTTGAACGCTCCGAACTTGTATCACCAAAAACTAAGCTATAAAAAATCAAAGGAAACTGTGAATTTATCTGTACCTTTTGTTCAATCTCATTACCAGTTTCTCTGTTAAGAGCCATATAATAACGACCATCACCAAAATTCTTATACTCAGCAACAGTAGATCTCTTATTATAACCACGCTGACCAGAAAGACCATTACCGTTAGGACCGTTAACATTTGGTACATATGAAGAAAGAAGTGAGTAGTTTGTCTGTGCACCTGCCATAAGGAAGTTTGTACCTGAGCCTGGAGGAGGTGGATTATTACCCTCCTTTGGAATATTGACTGTAAGCTTCATTGAGCTGTCATAAGCATATTCAAACTTTTTCTTAGCATCAACCTTAAAATTCATAGAAAGGTCGCCCTGACGATTGCTGTCATTAACGCTGTATTTATCCTCAACACTTACAGCAGTTGCTGTACAGTTTTCATCATCCTCTCTTTTAATAACAAGATAAGCATTACCTACTATAGTTTTATTTTGCTTATGTACTTCGAGCTGCTGCATTATATCATCAAGGCTTATTGAATTATAAGCCTTAAGCTCACCTGCGTCATAATAAAGTATAGCATAGCTTGTGTCCCCTGCAGCCGGAATATTGATTTTTGGAGAAGAGGTGTCCCCTTCTCTATAGGAAGACTGTGCCATAAACAATGATTTTGCTGTTTCAAGTGTACTCTTTGCAGACACATATGCCTGACGAGTGTTTAACTGTGCGTTAGTGTCATTTTGCTGGAGAAGTGCGATTGAAAGGAATGTTGCCGTAGTCATAAACAATACTATTGAAAGTACAATACAAACTACCAGTGACACACCTTTTTTACTGTGGAAACTGTCTTTGATTGTTGTTTTCATTCATACCACCTCAAAAATTATCCAATTACATCATACATACCAAACATAGCCTGAACGATAGCTATAACGAAGAATCCAACTACACCCGCAATAATCATTGTCATAGCAGGGGTCATAGCATCTGTCATACGGTTTGTAGCATCATTTGCCTGTTCTTCGTACATATCCGCCATTTTTCTAAGTGAATCACCAAGCATACCTGATTCTTCACCGACTCTGATCATTGAAACAAACATTGCATCGAATGCGATTGGGTAACGACCCATTGATACATTCATTGGTGTACCAATTTTTACATCCTCAATTACCTGATTAAGACAGTCAGCAACAAACTTATTACTTACAACATCTCGTGAAAGCTCAAGTGATGAAAGAATGTTTACACCTGAATCAGTAAGGGTTGCCATCATATTTGCAAAACGAGAAATCTGGTTAAGTCTGAGAACCTCACCGATAATCGGTATTTTTAGCATTGTTGTTGACCACCACATACAGAAGTTATAGCTTCTTGCATAGAGTGTACGCAATACAAATACAAGAGCAATAACTACAATTACTACTACCCAGCCATAGGCAACAAGGAAATCAGACAAGCCCATTACCATCTGAGTCATTACAGGAAGCTCTGAATCAAAGCTTTCAAACAAGTCTTTAAATGCAGGAAGTACGACAATACTCATTACAATAATCATTGCAATTACAAGTACAATAAGGAATATTGGGTAAACCATTGCACTAACCAGTTTTCCTCTGAGTGTCATTTCCTTTTTAAGAAGATTTACACACTTTTCAAAGGCTTCATCAAGACGACCATTTGCCTCACCAGTCTGGATAATATTTACATAAACAGTCGGGAATGTTTTAAATGCACCGATTGCCTGTGACAAAGTAATACCATTATAGAGGTTCTGAGTGATTTCCTGCAATATGCGGAGCATATTTTTATCTTTTTCAGCATCACACAAAACTTCCATTGCAACTGAAAGTGAAATACCTGATTTAATCATCAAAGCCATCTGATGCATAAATGCAAGCATCTTTTTGTCTTTGAGCTTAATGTCGTGAACATCCTTTGTGCCACCGATGTCACGCTGCCAAATCGGCACTTCATCTTCTGAAATTTCAACCTCGGTAATTGTCTGAACACGCATTCCACGCTGTTCAATGAGATTTTTTGCTTCCTCCATTGAGTTAGCCATAATCTCGCTTTTATATTTTCTGTTTTTGTCATTTATGGCAACATATTGGTATTTCAATGGACTTACCTCCTGTTCTTATTAAAGTAGGAACTTGCTCCGCCACCTGCTGGTGAACGATAAGCCTGTGCACCTGTTGCAGGTGCCTGATAGGTCTGACCTGTCTGCTGTGGTGCTGCTCCACCGCCTGTTACTGCGGCATTTTCACCAACATCATAGGTGTACTTATCTGCGGTTTCCTTAGAAATCATACCACGCTTAAGGAGATTTTCTACGCTAAGCTGTCTTGTAATCATACCAAGACCCTGATTAAGTGAAATCATCTGCTCAATCTGCGGAATTTTATCATCTCGAATAAGGTTGGCGATAGCTGTATTAACAAACATAATTTCAAATGCACCAACTCGACCCGGCTTGTCGCACCTTGGGAGAAGTCGCTGTGAAATAACTGCTTTTAATGTTGTTGACATCTGGCTCAATGCCTGCTTATGTCTTTCAACAGGATACATATCTATAAGTCGGTCGATTGTTTTAGCCGCACTCTCTGTATGAAGTGTTGAGAATACAAGGTGACCTGTTTCAGCGGCACGAAGAGCAATTTCCATTGATTCAAGATCTCGAATCTCACCCATGAGGATAATATCAGGGTCTTCACGAAGTGCTGATTTAAGAGCTGCTGAATAGGTTTCACTGTCCTGACCAACTTCTCTCTGGTTGATAATGCAGTTTGCAGGTGTGTGCATATACTCAACAGGGTCTTCGATTGTAATAATATGCATATGCTCTCTATGATTTAGTTCATTAATGAGAGCGGCAAGTGTAGTAGATTTACCACTACCTGTAGGACCTGTTACAAGCACCAGACCTTCCTGCAAATAAAGAATCTTTGAAATTGATTCAGGCAGATTCAATGCTGCAAGTCTTGGAGGCTGCATTTTGATAATACGCATTACAAGCGAAGCACCATGTCTTTGCTTGAATGCATTAACTCTGAATCGAGCTACATCTTCAAACTGATATGAGGTATCAAGGTCGCCTGTGTTTGTAAAGCGAAGATACTCAGCTGGCTCAAGCACCTCATCAATATACTTTAATACGGTTTCCTCATCAAGAACCTCTGAATCCTTATATGCCGTCATTCTACCGTCTTTTCTGTAAGATGGCAGGTTATTTGCCGCAAGGTGTATATCTGATGCACCTACATCAACGGCATATCGAACCATTTCTGAAAAATCCATTTATTCTTCCTCCTTAGTCTTCATCATAAATTTCAGATACTGTATCCATATAGGTATCAAGGGAAATTGTTCCCTCTTTTAATAATCTCTGAAGGTTTTCACGCAATGAAATCATTCCGTCTTCACGAGCAATTTTATCAATTTCTTCAGTTGTTTTATTCTGGTGAATTGCACCCTTAATTGCCTTTGTAACAGGCATTACTTCGTGAACCGCAATTCGTCCCTTATATCCGATATTATTACATTCACTACACTTGCCAGGACGGTAGAAGGTCAGCTTTTCATCAACAGGAAATCCTGCGAGTCCAAGGTCATCTACGCTTGCAGTATAAGGCTCTTTACAGAATGGGCAAAGTCTTCTTACAAGCTTCTGAGCAATTACACCAAGAAGTGATGAGGATACCATGTAGGATTCAATACCCATATCCATAAGTCGAACGATTGTACTTGCAGCATTATATGTATGAATTGTTGAAAGAACCAAGTGACCTGTGATAGCGGCACGAGCAGCAATGTCGGCAGTTTCCTGATCTCGAATCTCACCTATCATGATAATATCAGGGTCCTGTCGGAGGATAGATCTAAGAACGCTGGCAAAGGTAAGACCTGCCTTATCGTTAATATCAACCTGAGTTGCACCCGGAAGCACCATTTCAACAGGGTTTTCAACAGTAATAATATTTACATCTTCGGTATTTAACTCTGAAAGAGCGGCATAAAGTGTTGTAGATTTACCAGAACCTGTAGCACCTGAAAGAAGGATAATGCCTCGGCTTGATTTAAGGAGCATATCAAACTTTTCAAGATTTTCCGGCAAGAAACCGATTTTTGTTTTATCAATCTTACCGCCAAGAGCTGTGGTAATTCGGATAACGATTTTTTCACCGAATACACCTGGAAGTGAGTTTACACGCATATCAATCTTTTGTCCCTGAATGTTATAGTGCAAACGACCGTCCTGAGGGATACGCTTTTCAGCAATGTTCATACTACTGATAAACTTAACTCGGCTGGTTACTGAAATTGCAAGCTCTTTGGTAATTTCCATATAAATTCTAAGCTTACCGTCAACACGGAAACGAATTACCATTTTATGCTCATGCGGTTCCATATGAATATCTGATACACGCTGATTAACAGCATCTGTAATCATATTATTAACATATTTGATAATAGGCTGATTTTCTACATCAAGCTCATCATCAGCCACATCCTCCTCAGCCCTTGACATCTGGCTTTGTACGAACTCCTGAGCCTCGTCAATAACTGAAGAAATCTCAGATTTATTGAAAATATCATTAAGCTTATCAGTAAGCTGAGTAGGTGAACAAACTGAAGTTTTAACCTTACGCTTTGTATAGTTGTTGATTGCATAAATTGCCTTGTAATCCAAAGGATTTACCATAGCAATATTGAGGGTATTTCCGTCAAGTGAAATCGGAATACAGTCATAATCATCCATCATATGCTTTGGCAAAATATCAATAACTTCATCAGGAATGAGAATTTCTTCAAGATTTACAAGCTTCATCTGGAATTTATCGGCAACAAGCTGATAAATATCCTTTTCCTCAACTATTCCCTCTTTAATGAGTGCATCCTCAAGTGTGATAGTGTTATCCTCAAGATAACGCATTTGTACACTCTTAATAGTTTTTAAACGAACAAGATCTCGATTTACAAGGTCATTACTTAAATTATAAACTGACTTTTTCATTTATTTATAACTATCCTTTCAAGGTATTTACAATATGTGAACCGCAGGTATTATCAGCCTGTAATCAAATTAATGTACATACTTATCAATGTATCAATCTGATTTACAAACAGCAGGTTGCAGACAGATGCAACACAAATAAACGGGCCAAACGGAAAATACATTACTTCCTCATCCTTAGTAAAAACTTTTTTAATCACGAGGAAAACAACATATACAAAAGCAACAATCACCGATGTGAGCAATACAATAAACACTCTTGGAAAACCAAAAATCGCACCAATGGCAAACATCATTTTGACATCGCCAAAGCCCATACCGATTCTCTTAAACACAAGAATTGAAATAAAATTAATCAAAAGCAGAGTGCCACCGCCACAAGCGGCACCAAGCAAAATGCTCCACCATTGTTTAATAAAAATCTGACCTGTCATCAAATCATAAATGCCAAAGCCCAACGCAACAACTGCCAGAGCAATAACAAATTGGTCAGGAATAATGGTGAATTTTCCATCACTCAGCGTAATAAGCAATAAAATATAACCTATCAAAAATATAAAAATAGTATATAGGCTATATCCATACGCAATAAATCCGCCTGCCGATATTACAGCAAAAAGAGCGGAAGACAAAATTCCGCTTTTTTTATATGTATATCTTATGCCAAGAACAGCTTCATCAGGTTCTTCGTCATAATCACACAGCCACTTTGCAGGAATCGCATTTAGCAGTTTATATCCAAAAAAGCAGGCAACAACCGCTATAACAGCAATAATTGCTAAAAATATATAAGATTTTACATCTGAAAAATCAATCGGAGAATAACTCATAAATACAATCCCTTATTATAAAAATATGCTTATGTACAGTCCGCAGAGTTTGTCCGCAGACTGTACATATTAAAAATTCAAATCAAATTACTTTTTCTTAGCTGTAGTTGAAGTAGCAGCAGTAGTAACAACACCCTTTGAGGTATCAAAGTAATACAGAGTAACATTGAAGTTACAAAGATAATTACTTGAACCCTCCATAGGAGTCATAGTAAGAGTGTTAATAAAGTAACAACCATTAGAATCCTGCTCAAGATACTTTACAATATTACCTGCTTTATCAAGAGAAGATTCAAAAGTAAAGTTAAGTGTTGTGTAGTAAAGAGGATAGCCTGATTTTGCAGTTCTGTTTTTGCTGTCCTTTGTACCAACAGATCTTGTAAGACTTGACATATGAACGCCATTGTCAGCAAACATCTTCTGCAAGTCATTTACAGAGGTTTCAACATTAACATATATTGAAAGGTTTTCTTTATACTGCTCCTCAAGCTGAGCAATTCTTGCTTCAACAGAAGCCTGATTAGCAATAACATTTTTATATTCATCAATCTGAGCAACAGCAGAAGCATGATCAGCATTATATTTGCCCATATTCTGTAATGTAGGCAAAAACAAAGTAAAAGTAACAATAATCAATCCAATAACCAAAACAATAAATAATACAAGAGTTATCGGGACTTTCTTTAAATCAAATTTCATTTTTATCTACCCCCTGCACTTACTTTGAAGAATCTTCATTCTTCTTGTTTTCAGCAGACTTATCATCAGAAGTATTATTCTTTATATTCTGATCAGATGACGAAAGTGTGCTTGAGAAAGAGTATCCACCAGAATCAGTATCATTTGCAATGTTGAATTGGTCATCCATAGTAAAGAACCCATTTTCATTAATATTCTGCTGCAACTCAACAAACTGCTCAAAGTTGCCTACAACACCGGAAACAGGAATAGAATATACTTCGTGAACACCATCAAGAGAATGCTTGATGTTATAGCCACCAAAGCGTTTAATATGATCTACAACCTGCTCTTTGAGCTGAGCAGCAACATCTCCAACCATAAACTTTGTACGAGGGAGAGTTTCCATATCAGCACCCTGATTATTAACTCTTTCTTCCAATTCCTCAGTCTTTGCAATAAGCTGCTTTGCATTATCATACTTTTCATCATTCAAATTCTTGTCATCAAGAACAGAACGCACCTTAAAGAATGTAAATGTACCGGAGGTAATAACCAGCAAGGCAATAACAACATAAATACCGCCCTTTGCAATTTTATTACCAATATCAATAGTCTTTGCAACAGCAGCCTTTAAACCATAAACAAGGTTATCCTGATAAGCAGGACCACTGTTCATAAGTTCATTGAAGATAAAGTATGAACCAGCTTTATAGAAGTCATCTCTTGCCTTAAGAGAAGGTTCAGGCATAATAGTGCTGTTATTAAAGGTATCAGAAATAAGCTGAATATCCTTACAAAGGTTAAAGCTTAAGAAATAGTTACGGATATGAGGTATGTAAGCAACAAAATCACTAAGAAGCATCTGGTCAAGCTGAATATCAAGTGACATAACAACAAGACGGATACTCTGAACAATTTCATTTACAACATTATCACGAATTTCTTCAATCTGACGCTGAGCAGTAGCTGAACGGCAGTCATCAAGCAAGCCGTAACCAACAGTTCTGAAATAGTCAACAGCGGCAGTAGTACTCATTTCACGATCTTCCTCAATAACCTTTAGAATATCAGGAACAGGAGAATGGAAGTCATGACAGTAGAGGGTTTCACCGTTCTGAGCAATAAGCACACGAACAGAGCAGAAGTCCATACTTACAAGAGCAATAGTCTTGTTAAAGCTGTAAACAGTTTTCTGTGCAGAATAAAGCATAGCAATTTCAGCAGGAACAACCTTAACAAGCTCAAGCGAATAGGATTTCATAGCTGCAGAAAGATCATCAACCAAAGCTCTTGGAATAGCAAATGCCTTAGCTGTAACATCTTCGCTCTGCTTTTTATCCTTAATATTAGCATAGTCCTTATAGATTACAGAAAAATCAGAAACATTATCACCAACAAATCCACGAATCTGGTCAATAGCCTGAGCATCAAGGATTTTCTTCTGTCCTGGGAAATGCTGATATTCCTGAGTAGTAAGATCATAGTTATCCAGAATAAGGTAAGCACGCTTAACCTCAGAATGATTCATCTGGCTTAAGCCGTCAGAAACAAGACGAGCGAACAATACAGGATCTTCCCAGATAGATTCATGCTCCTGAAGAACCTCGGCATCAAGAGGAATGAAAAATGGTGACGAAAAAGAGTAGGCACGCTTTTCTTCCGGTGCTACATTAGAAACTTTCATCTTCTTTTTGCCACTATTTTTGTCTTCACCACCAACAGGCTCACAAGCAGTAAGGCATAGGTATCTGCTTGACACCTGAATCAGTAAATTTTGCATATTAAAAAACACCACCTGTTTAATTTTAGTGAACAATTATTCTTAGTATAATTATATACCATAATTATCCATAAGTCAAACCTTGAATTTATTCTTTTTGTAGAAAATGAACATTTTTGTGATTTCTGACAAATACACAAGAAATATTTTGGCAATTTTCACATCAACAATATATTACTATCCAAGAAAGATTAATTAGCTGTAAATATATTATAATATGAGCCATAAAAATCCTGTCATAAAGACAGGATTTTTGTAATCAAATATTTTAAAATATTTCAAAAATGCAAATTACTCTTTACGAAAAAGTTCAGTTATCAATTCCCCTGGAGTAATCATCTCATCATACTCATTGGAATCAACCTCATTAAGCTGAATATCTGTATTGTTGTCATAGTCAATATACTTACAGCTATTCTTGTTTTTGCACCAAGACAGCTTATATGTTTTGCCGTTTACTACAACCTCTGCCTTAGGTTTATTTCCACCAGCTTCTATGTATGACTCAACAGACAATCCTTTTTCTGTGAAAACATCTTCCACAGTAGTTTCAGCACCATTTGAATAAACAGAGGTATCCCCTGCCTCAATCTGGGCATTAGCCTCCTTTAAAGCAAGCTCAATAGTCTGAGCATCAGAAGCCGCACCTGATACCTTTGATGAATTAATGGTATTTGATACAACAGGAATTGCAATAGCCGCAAGAATTGCAAGAATTGCAATAACAACCACCAGTTCAACTAAGGTAAAACCTTTCTTATTGTTTTTTAACGCTTTCATAAAAATCCCCCACAAATTTTAGTGCTTATATTATAGCACAAAAAACTTTAAAATGTAAGTACAATAATAAACAAAATTTTTAAACTTTTTTGTGTTTTTTGTTAATTTTAAATGCAAATCTAAATCAAAACATTTCTGCTATATAATCAAGGATTTTATGTGCCGTCTGTGCCTTGCTCATAAGGTCAAGCTCCAAGGTTTCTGTCTGACTTATTATAGTAACTCTGTTTGTGTCACCTTGAAATCCTGCACCCTTTTCATTTAAATTATTGCACACAATCATATCAAGATTTTTGCTCTTGAGTTTTCTTAGAGAATTTTCAACCATATTTTCAGTTTCCATTGAAAAACCGCATAAAATCTGCTTATATTTCTTGTTTTCTCCAAGATATTTTAATATATCGTCTGTAGGCTCAAGTCTTATTTCTGAAACACCGCTTGATTTTTTAATTTTGTTGTCGGCAATACTTGACGGTCTGAAATCAGCAACTGCCGCTGCCTTGATAATAATATCACATTTATCATATTCAGCCCTGACCGCCTCAAACATATCTCTTGCCGAAACAATATCAATCATCTTAACAAACGGAACAGGTGGAATGCTCACCTTTCCGCTGATAAGTGTTACATCAGCACCCCTGAGCATAGCGGCTTTGGCAACCGCATACCCCATTTTTCCTGAGGAATGATTGGTAATAAATCTTACAGGGTCAACAGCCTCCTGAGTAGGGCCTGCTGTAACAAGCACCCTTTTACCTTTAAGGTCTTTCTTATCATATAAAGCCTTTTCAACATAGCTAATCAAAACATC
Organism: Ruminococcus sp.; assembly: GCA_024403825.1. Lineage (GTDB taxonomy): Bacteria > Bacillota > Clostridia > Oscillospirales > Acutalibacteraceae > Ruminococcoides. The sequence continues at coordinate 27,414 of JAKSRB010000016.1, forward strand.
ACTCGAAGGCAGTCTGCCCTTGCCAGATGTTCCACAAGCAAGCCTTCCGCTGTCAGGCTCGATAATTTCATAGCCATAATAAGTAATTTTTTCAAGATTATCCTGCACAATCGGATTTTCATACATATTAGTATTCATTGCAGGAGCAATCAGCTTTGGACATTTTGCCGCCATAATAGTAGTGGTAAGCATATCGTCAGCAATACCGCCTGCAATTTTACCAATAACATTTGCTGTAGCAGGAGCAACAAGAAAAACATCTGCTTTTTCAGCAAGGGCAATATGTGCAACATTATACTGAAAATTTCTGTCAAAGGTTTCAACCAGACATTTGTTTTTGGTAAGCTCCTCAAAGGTAATCGGATTAATAAAATTAGTAGCATTTTTCGTCATAATAACATTGACATTACAGCCCTTTTTCGTTAAGGCACTTGCAACATCAGCCATTTTATATGCGGCAATACTTCCTGTAATACCGATAACAACTGTTTTTCCCTTAAACATATCAGCCCTCCATATCACAAAGAAGTCCATGCTTTTCGTAAGAGGTAATTCTGCTCACCTTGTTGTTATCATCAACAAAAACAACCGTAGGATGATGGCAGTCAGCTTCCTCAGGAGTAAAATCAGCATAAGTCATAATTATAACCTTATCGCCCTTTTGAACACATCTTGCTGCCGCACCATTCAGACAAATAATACCAGAACCCTTTTCACCTGAAATTGCATAGGTTTCAAAACGCTCACCATTATTCACATCAACAATCTGAACCTTTTCATATTCACGAATACCAGCTTTAGTCAAAAGCTCTTCATCAATGGTAATTGAGCCGATATAATCAAGCTCCGCCTGAGTAACGGAAGCACGATGAATTTTACTTTTCAGCATAGTAACTGTCATACAAAACACCCCTTAATATGTTTTTAATAACCAATACCCAAATCCAGATAATTAACAGCTAATCATAAAATTATCAATAAGTCTTGTTTTGCCGATATAAACAGCAATAGCAACAAGAATTTCACCGCTGATAACATCAACAGGCTCAATCGTCAATGCATTTACAACATCAACATAGTCGATTTTTGCAAGAGGCTCAGAGCAAATCAAGTCAGACATAGCCTTAATTACAGCTTTAGAATCAGTTTCACCGTTTTTAACCATATCTTCGCCAAGCTTAACAGCCTTGCTGAGAATTAAAGCTGCCTTTCTTTCCTCTGTATTAAGGTAGGTATTTCTTGAGCTTTTAGCAAGACCGTCAGCTTCTCTGATAATCGGACAACCTACAATTTCAATATCAAAATTCAAATCCTGAACCATTCTCTTGATAATAGCAAGCTGTTGAGCATCCTTCTGACCAAAATAAGCCTTATCAGGCTTAACAATATTAAAAAGCTTGCCAACAACAGTGCAAACACCACCAAAATGAGTAGGACGAGTTTTACCGCAAAGCTCTTTTGTAAGTCCGTCCATATTTATGTGAGTAGAAAAGCCGTCAGGATACATTTCAGCAGGCTCCGGATGAAAGATAAGATTAGCACCTGTAGCATCACAAAGCTTTTTATCCGCCTCAAGGTCACGAGGATAAGTAGCCAGATCCTCATTAGGAGCAAACTGGATAGGGTTTACAAAAACGCTTACAACAACTCTGTCATTTTCAGCAACTGCTCTTTTTATCAAGCTCTGATGACCCTCGTGGAGATAACCCATAGTTGGAACAAGACCAACGGAAAGCCCCTGACTTTTCCATTCATTTACAACAGCTCTTACATCCTTAACAGCAGAAACAACCTTAATCATTGCAAAATTCCTCCTTAAGCGTATTAATAACAGCAGAATCAATTTTATAAGTATGCTCCAAAGCAGGGAACGCACCTGACTTTGTTTCATTAACATAATCAGAAAAAGCATTTGTCATAGCCTTACCTATTTCACCGAAATGCTTGGCAAATTTAGGAGTATAATCGGAGAACATACCGAGCATATCTGCAAAAACAAGCACCTGACCGTCACAATCCGCACCAGCACCAATGCCGATAGTAGGAATATCAAGAATTTCAGTAACAAGCTTAGCAAGCTCAGCAGGAACGCACTCCAGAACAACCGAGAAAGCACCCGCTTTCTGAACAGCTATAGCATCATTAATAAGCTTTCTTGCAGAAAGCTCGTCCTTTCCCTGAACCTTGTAGCCACCAAAAGCATTAACAGACTGAGGAGTTAAACCAAGATGAGCCATAACAGGGATACCTGCATCAGTAATTTTCTTTATAGCCTCAGCAACCTCAATACCGCCCTCAAGCTTAACGGCACCGGCTCTGCCTTCTTTAATAAGGCGACCTGCGTTGACAACAGCATCATAAACAGAGGTCTGGTATGACATAAAAGGCATATCAACAACAACCAAAGCATTTTTAGCACCCTTGGCAACAGCTCTGCTGTGGTGAATCATATCTTCCATAGTGACAGCAGTAGTATCATCATAGCCAAGAACGACATTACCAAGGGAATCGCCTACAAGAATAGACTCAACACCAGCCTTGTCAATTAAGGTAGCAGTAGTGTAATCATAAGCCGTAAGCATAGTAAGCTTCTCGCCATTGATTTTGGCATTAGCAAAAGTATTAACAGTAACCTTCATAAAAAATCTCCTTGCAAAAAATTTTCAGCGATAGAGAATCCGTAGGTTTTGCGGCATAAAAAATGCACAGAGCAAAACCGCTTTACTGTGCCTTGAGATATTCAAAACAAAAACAATCAGTCCCGTTCTTGATTATACAAGATACAGGCAGAATAAATAAATGAAAAGAATAATAAAAAGGTGGTACAGCTTCAAAGCGAATACTATCCAAGTAAATATTATCACAAAAGCCTGACAAAAGCAAGAGCATAGGCAAAACTCAGTATATTACACAAAATAAGCATCTTACCCACCCTTGACACCTCAACATTTTTCAGCTATTATACAAATAAAGAAATTAATATTTTAAATTTTTATAAAGATGCAGGATATAATCGCACATACAAACAAAACGGTTGCTTTTCGCACAAAATAAGAGCTTTTGTGACAAGCGACAGAAAGGAGATAAAATCCATAAGGATATAACAAGATTTGAGCTATTAGCATTATTACTATCAATAAAAGCCTTGCTTGAGAGTGATAATGTTGAAAAGGCAAAGGAGCTTATTAACGAAGTAATAAGCGAAGCAAAAAGAACAGATTCAGATGATTAAGTCAGAATTTTTAAAATGCGTTCATCCAATAGCTTAAATTATAATAAAAAGCACCCACTACTCTGTTAATCTGAGTTGCGGGTGCTTTTTATACACATCTAAGGCTTATAAATATTGTGCCTTTTCCTTGGTCCGCCCGAAGGGATTTGAACCCCCGTTCTCCGGAATCGGAATCCGTTGCGTTATCCAGCTACGCTACGGGCGGATTTTTTATTTTTATCTCTGCTCAGGACAGTTTTTTATTTTCTGTCCTGAGCTTTTGTTCTATTTTTTCTATCCGTTTGCAATATTACTCCGCAAGCTCTTCCCAGATTGAATACTGTTCTTCCTGCTCCTGTTGCAGTTCTTCCAGCTGTTTCGTAAGCTCCATTAGCTTTGCATAATCGGCTGCTACCTCAGGACTTGACAGCTTTTCCTGTATCTCTGCTATTTCACTATCAAGTCTTTCTATTTCTGATTCAGCTTTCCTGAGCTTCGCTTTTCTCTTGCGTTCTTCACTCTGTCGTTGTTTTTGTTGCTGATACTCATTTTGTGGCTTTTCTGTAGCTTTTTGCTTTGCCTGTTCCTTTTCCTCAATCTGTTGTTCCTTGGTGCGTTCTATGTAGTAATCATAATTGCCAAGGTATTCCTTAAAGCCGTCCTGTGTAAGCACAAGTATTCTATCGGCAAGCTTGTTTATAAAATATCTGTCATGACTTATTATTAATAATGTTCCGCTGTAGTCAAGTAAGGTTTTTTCAAGCTCTTCTCTTGATGAGGCATCAAGATGATTTGTCGGCTCGTCAAGCAATAGAAAATTTCCACCCTTTAACATCAGCTTCAGCAATGATACTCTTGCCCTTTCGCCACCGCTCATCTTTGCAAGCGGTTTGAATACATCATCTCCCCTAAACAAAAATGATGCCATTGCACTTCTTACTTCTGTCTGTGTCATATTTGGGAAAGTGTCCCATACCTCATCTATTGCCGTTTTACTTAAATCAAGATTCTGTTGCATCTGGTCGAAATAGCCTACCATTACATTTGAACCATAGTCATATTCTCCGCTGTCCTGCGGACATCTTCCCATTAGTATTCTGAAAAGTGTGGTTTTTCCGCAACCATTTCCACCTAATATAAATATGCGTTCACCCTTGCGTATATGCATATTTACATTATTGAAAAGCCTTTTATTTTCAAATGATTTTGATAAATTTCTGCATATCAGCACATCTGTTCCGGTTTCACACTTTGGTTCAAAATGCATTCGCATTGTTGCAAGCTCACTTTCAGGTGCTACTAATTGGGCTTTTATGCGGTCTGCTTCCTTTTGCTTGCTCTCAGCAGTTATAAAGTTCCTTTCTCGTCCCCAGCGTTTTTGCTGTTCAACAATTCCCTCTATTCGCTTGATTTCCTTTAAATCGTTTTCATATTTATTTTTTAACGATTCATTGTAAGCTTCCTTTTTCTTAATAAAATCTGAGTATGAACCCTTATAACACATTGTACGGTTATGCTCAAGCTCTATTGTTTTATTTGTAACCCTGTCAAGAAAATATCTGTCATGGCTAATAATAATCATAGCACCCTTAAAATCTCTCAGAAAACCTTCAAGCCAGTTCACTGCATTTATATCAAGGTGGTTTGTAGGCTCATCAAGCAATAAAATTGTACTTCTTGACAACAGCAGTTTAGCGAGGCAGAGCTTTGACCTCTGACCACCGCTCAAATTACCTACCGGCATTTGAAAATCAGCCTCTGTAAATCCAAGACCAAGCAAGGCTGAGCGTGTTCGGCTTTTATAAGTAAGACCGCCAAGGCGTTCAAATTCTTCCATTAAATGCGTCTGCTTTTCTACGAGAATATTTAAATCACCATTATTATGTTCAATATCAGAGGTAATTTTGTCAATTTCCATTTCCATATCACTCAGATAGTCAAACACTGACAACAGCTCGTGAAAAATATCTATGCGAGGATTGTTACAGGCATGCTGTTCCATATATCCAACCTTAGCATTTTTTTCAAATACAACCGTACCAGAAGTCGGATAAATTTCTCCATTAAGAATTTTAAAAAGAGTTGTTTTGCCGACACCATTTGCACCGATAAAACCGACCTTATCATAATTTTCAACATCAAATGAAACATCGGTAAAAAGATTATTTTCAATGAAAGTCATAGTAAGATTACGAACAGATAATGCAGGCAAAAGAAACCCTCCTTAAAAAGCTGAACTATATTAATATTTTACCTTAAAAATGAAAAAAGAGCAAGACAAAATTTAAAATATGCCACAGTATTACGAAAAAATAAGCAATAATGCCAAAGTTAATGATAAATCGTACAGTATTAGATTCACCCTCAGGAACAGCTCTGTAAACAATAGCACAAATTTCAATGAGAACCAGCGGAAGAACCCCCTTAACCGTCAATGTTAAAAAGAAGTCATTGAGTACAGCCTTCATAACAGGGTTAGCCTCTACAAAAAGACCGCTTGAAATAAGCACTTCGGTACACAGCCAATCAACAACATTCAGAAGATACAGCAAAACAAGTCGTGTATAAAAAACAAAATCAGACTTTACGGATATGTCTTTTACAGAAACAGAAATATCAGGTTTTTTCAATGTAATAACAGAATTAGATTTGGCAACAGCCATAAAAATCACCTCTTTTTAATTTTTTCCAATTTTTTTAAAAATATGACTTGACAACTCTATTAAGATATAGTATAATGAGCAAGTCGTCAGGAGATAAACCTGTCGAAACAACTCAGAAAAATGCAAAAATAAAAATTTTAAAAAATTTTTAAAAAATGCTTGACAAAATATCTGAGTTGTGGTAATATAATAAAGCACTAAGGAAACAAAAAAGTTTTCTAAAAATGCTGGTGTAGCTCAGTTGGTAGAGCAGCTGATTTGTAATCAGCAGGTCGGGGGTTCAAGTCCGTCCACCAGCTCCAAA
>JAKSRB010000017.1 GCA_024403825.1 Ruminococcus sp.
ACTATTTCAGGATTTTGCACTAAGCTGTAAAAGGGATTTTACAGATAATGAAAATCAAAGTCTATAAATATTAATATTTATATTACCTACGCTTGCAATTTGTCTTGCAGATTGTGACATTTTTCTATTGAAATATATTTTGCATAGTAGTATAATATAAGCACTAAGGCGAGTTATAACTGTTTAACTCGCCATATTTGTGTTTAATAATTGGTTATGAGAGGTTAATCATATGTTTGGAAGTAAAAAGGGCGGTTCAGTTGAATATATAGTTGTAGGATTGGGAAATCCTGATAAAAAATACGAAATCACCCGCCATAATGCGGGCTGGCTTGCCATTGACAGGTTTGCTGAAAAGCTCGACTGCAGGGTAAACCGAATTAAATTTAAAAGCTATGTTGGTGAGTGTTCTTTGGGTGGTGCAAAGGTTCTGCTTATGAAACCTACTACATATATGAATAATAGTGGTGAGGCGGTTGTTGAAGCTATGAATTTCTATAAAATTCCGCCTGAAAATGTAATTGTAATTATGGACGATATTTCCCTTGATGTTGGCAAAATGCGTATCCGCTCAAAGGGTAGTGACGGTGGTCAGCGTGGTATGAGAAGTATTATTACCCTGAGTGGTTCGCAGAATTTTCCACGCATCAAAATCGGAATCGGTGCAAAGCCAAATCCAAACTGGGACCTTGCAGATTGGGTATTATCAAAGTTTACTCAGGACGAAGCAAAACTGCTCGATACAATTTTTGATAATTCAGTCAGGGCGGCTGAGCTTATAATTGAGGGAAAAACCGACAGAGCAATGAATCTTTTTAACTGATAAAATTATAAATGAGGTAAAAAATGAAATTTCTGATTGATGTTCTGAAACAAAATGATACCTTCCGCTCAATTTCCAAATCGGTAATTAAGGGAAAATCAATCTGTATATCAGGACTTTCAACGATTCATAAGGCTAATCTTATATATGCACTCTGCACTCAGAAAAAAGTTCCTGCATTGTGCATTTCTTCAGATGAACGAGAGTCCCAACAGCTTTGCAATGACCTTAGCTGTATGGGACTAAAAGCATTTGTATATCCTGTAAAAGACTTGAATTTCATTGATTTTCAAAGCAAATCAAAGGAGTATGAGCATGCAAGATTAAAGGTGCTTTTAAAGCTTGCAGAAAAAGAATGTGATGTTGCTATTGCGTGCCTTGATGCCGCTGCACAGCTCACCGTTCCAAAACAGGTGTTAAAGGATTCCGTACTTACATTTGAAGAGGGAAAATGCATTGAGCTTGATAAGGCTATAAGAACCCTTACACTACTTGGATATGAACGCTTTGATGCAGTTGAGGGAAACGGACAATTTTCACTCAGAGGCGGAATACTTGACTTTTTTATGCCTGACAGCGAATATCCTGTAAGAGCAGAATTTTGGGGCGATGAAATCACCGACCTGAACTATTTTGACATAGAATCTCAGAGAAGATTTAAAAAGGCAGGTAAAATAGAATTATCTCCGTCAACTGAACTGATAATTGAAAACAGAGAGGCTCTTGCCGATAAAATTGAGCATAAGGCAGGTCTTTTAAGAGGAAAATCTGCTCCAAAAGCCAAGGAAAAGCTTTATTCTGAGGCTGATTTAATAAGAAGTGGTGCAGGGCTTTCAAATATAGATAAATTCATAAATCAGATTTATGATAAGCCTGAATGTTTATTTGATTATTTTGATAGAGATGCATTGTTTTTTACCTCTGAGTTTAGCAACATTCAGGAACGAGGAAAATCAATGGATTTTCAAACTACTGAAATGCTGAAACAATTCTTTGAGGACGGAACACTTTGCCGAGGATTTGAACGCTTTACACTTACAATGAACGAATGTATGGATATTTTTCAACAGCATGGAACAATAATGCTTGAAAATTTTATCCATGACACAACTCAGATAAAATTAAATGAAATGTTCGCATTTAACGCAAAACAGCTTTCCTTATGGAACGGCTCCTACACCCAGCTTAAAGAGGACTTAAACGGATTAAACCTGCCAGACAGCCTTGGTGTTATACTTGCAGGAACAGAAAAGGCTGCCAATAATCTTTGTGAAAATCTGAAATCAGACGGCTATGCGGTAGAATTTTCCAATAATAATGATAAATTAAGCTATGGCAGACTTTATATTATGTCAGGAGCATTGAGTGCAAGTATTGAATATACAAATGAAAAATTTTTCCTGATAACATACGGACAAACCGCCTATAAGCCAGAGAGAAAGAAAAAACGCAAAAAAAGCGGACAGGAAATTTACAGCTTATCCGAGCTTGCAGCAGGAGATTATGTTGTTCATAATGTGCATGGCATAGGCAAATTCAGTGGTATCAGAAAAATTGATACTCATGGTATAACCAAGGATTATATAAAGATAGATTATGCCAAAGGTGATGTACTTTATGTACCAGTAACCCAGCTTGATATGATAGCAAAGTACATTGGAAAAAATGAAAACAACAATGTAAAGCTGTCAAAGCTTGGTTCACAGGACTGGCAAAAACAAAAAGCAAAGGTAAAAAGCTCAGTAAAAGATATTGCAAAAGAGCTTATTGCCCTTTATTCGGCAAGAATGAAGGCTCAGGGATATGCTTTTTCAGGCGACACCGAGTGGCAGAGAGATTTTGAAGCAAGCTTTCCCTATGAGGAAACACCAGACCAGCTACGCTGTTGTGATGAAATAAAAAATGATATGCAGAAAACCTCTCCAATGGACAGACTTTTATGCGGTGATGTAGGCTTTGGCAAAACAGAGGTTGCACTAAGGGCCGCCTTTAAATGTGTAGCAGATTCAAAGCAATGTGCTTTGCTCTGCCCTACCACCATACTTGCATGGCAACACTACCAGACTGTTTTGAAACGCTTTGACAATTATCCGATAAGAGTTGATTTGCTCTCAAGATTCCGAACACCGAAGCAACAGAGGGAAACCCTCCAAAAGCTAAAGCGTGGTGAGGTTGATATGGTTATCGGAACTCACAGACTTGTACAAAAGGATGTTGAATTTCGAGATTTAGGGCTTGCAATAATTGACGAGGAACAGCGTTTTGGCGTTGCTCAAAAGGAAAGATTTAAGGATATATGCAAGAATGTTGATGTGCTGACCTTATCCGCAACACCTATACCACGAACTCTTAATATGGCAATGAGCGGATTGCGTGATATGAGCGTAATCGAGGAAGCCCCACAAAACCGACAGCCTGTACAAACCTATGTTCTTGAACACGATAATGCTGTAATCAACGAAGCAATAAGGCGAGAATTAAGGCGAGGCGGACAGGTATTTTATCTTCATAATAATGTTGAAAGCATAGAATCAACAGCAAGCCATATTCTTGAAGCAATACCTGATGCAAGAATTGCCATAGGTCATGGCAAAATGAAAGAAAGCGAATTGAGCGAGGTATGGCGACAAATGCTTGAACAAGAGGTCGATATTCTTGTATGTACAACGATTATTGAAACAGGTGTTGACCTTCCGAATGCTAATACACTAATCATAGAAAATGCAGATTGTATGGGATTGTCACAGCTACACCAGTTAAGAGGACGAGTAGGAAGAAGTACAAGGCGTGCATATGCATATTTTACATTCAGGCAGAACAAAGTATTGAATGAAATACAGCAAAAAAGACTTTCTGCAATAAGAGAATATACTGAATTTGGCAGTGGCTTTAAAATAGCAATGCGTGACCTTGAGCTGCGAGGAGCAGGAAATATAATGGGTGCTCAACAGCATGGTCATATGGATTCCGTTGGCTATGATATGTATTTAAAATTGCTTGGCGAGGCGGTTAATGAGGAGCGAGGTACACCTTCGGCTAATTCAGACCTTGATTGCCTTATTGATATTTCAATGGATTCGCATATTCCAGACTCTTATATTGAAAGCCTTACACTAAGGCTTGATGTTTACAGACGAATTGCAGATATTCGCAGTGTAGATGACAGCGAGGATGAAAAGAACGAACTTCGTGACCGTTTCGGAGCGATACCAAAATCCGTACTTGGATTGATTGATATAGCACTTGTACGAAACAGAGCAAATGCAGTTGGAATATATGAAATAAGACAAAACGAGTCAAACCTGATACTATTTGTAAAGGAAATAAAGTCACCAGCTGTAGCAGATTTACTCATTGCAATGAACGGCAGAGTGAAGCTGAACGCAGGAGCAAAGCCTTTTGTAACAATAGATTGCAATGGCAAATCATCGCTTGAAATCTTGAAAAAGATATTTACTGTATAATAAAAATACTATCTTTTCTGTATTCAAAAGAATAATATATTTGCATTGAATTTAACAGCAATAATGATATAATTTTCAAGGAGGGGAATTTTTATGGCTTACTACGCAAAGATTGATTTGCATGGACATACAGTTGAAAGTGCAAGAAAACATTTGACCACACAAATAAAAAGGCTCTCAAGTGATGTGCGTGAGGTAACTGTAATTCATGGTTATCATAATGGTACGGCATTACAAAGCTTTGTACGAAGCTATAAAAATTCCAGAATTGAACGCAAGATACTCGGTCTTAATAATGGAGAAACAATTTTCATTATCAAACCACAGGATATAATTAAATAACTATGAAGAATTTTACAGAAATTTTTAATGATGAACATATCAGCCAGCTTTCAAAGCAAAAGCTTTTTGATGGATTAACCAACGAGGAAATATATCTGTTTATACTGCACTCAAAACCACTCTATACACATTTACAGGCAGGAAAAAACATTCCCTTCCCTGAAAAATACAAAAAATTTTTAACACTAATTTTCACAGGCAATATATTTGTGTTTCACTCTGAACATAACGGAACAAAAAATCTTTTATATGAATTAAAAAGTGGTGTTGAAAATCGTTCACTATTCACTATGTACAACGGAACGAATGAATTAATAGAGTTTTTTGCAGACGATGAAAGCGATATAATATTGATAAATCCTCATTCAATTACAGATAGCGAAAAAAGCCTTGCACTTATACAACAGAAAATGCTTGTAAATCTTATACAAATGCAACGCAAGGCAGTATGCGATTTAAACGAGCATATTGCTTGCATTTCACAGCGAAGCATAAAAGATAAAGTCATAAAATATCTTAAAATACAAATCCAAAAGCAACAAACAAATGAAATTACAATCCCATTTTCCAGAGAACAGTTTGCCGATTATCTTGCCATTGACCGAGCCTCACTCTCACGAACTCTTGGCGAACTTAAGCGTGACGGATTTATTGATTTTAATAAAAATCATTTTATTATTTTACAAAATTTATATTAATGATTATATTTAGTTATTGTATTGCAATTAGCGTTGACTAACTTTGATTTGTTATGATATAATAAATATAAATAAGGGAGTAGTCAACGCAATATTGCGTTGCTGTGTCAACATACTTTGGTTTTCCAATGGCATAGCATAAAAGTTATTAACTTGATGACAAGACTTATCTGTGAGCAACAGGTGGGTCTATTTTTGTCCTCTGTTGCATAAAAAGCAATGGAGGATTTTTTATTATGAGTTTATTGGAATTATTTATTATTGCTGTAGGACTTTCAATGGATGCATTTGCTGTATCTATATGTAAGGGATTATCCGTGCAAAAGCTGAAAATTAAACACGCACTTATTGCTGGACTGTATTTTGGTGGATTTCAGCTTGGTATGCCAGTAATTGGATATTTACTTGGAATACAGTTTGAACAACTGATTACAAGTGTTGACCATTGGATAGCCTTTGTACTTCTGGGACTTATCGGAGGAAATATGATAAAGGAATCCTTTGGAAAGCCAGAAGAGCTTAACGATAAATTTAATGTAAAAACTATGATACCGCTTGCCATAGCTACAAGCATAGATGCATTAGCTGTTGGCGTTACCTTTGCTTGTCTTAATGTAAAAATTATTCCTGCTGTAAGCCTTATTGGAGCAACAACATTTATATTATCAGCAATAGGTATAAAAATAGGCAATGTATTTGGAGCAAAGTTCAAATCAAAGGCAGAATTTATTGGCGGAGCAGTACTCATATTAATGGGACTTAAAATCTTACTTGAACATCTCGGCATAATTTCATTTTGATAATTAAAATTGCTACATATTATATTATATTATATTTTAAAAGGCACTCAACCGATAATAATTACGGTTAAGTGCCTTTTGTCTATGTATTTTTATCAATTACTATTTATTAAGCTTTTCATGTACAATTCTCATAACAGGAACTAATGCTCCTCCTACAGTATTACCCAGTGTAATTACAATCAGCTTAATTATTGTATCTACAGACCATGCTCCGCCAACAGAAAAGTAAAACATATCTGCAATGCTATGCTCATATCCGCTGAATATAAATGCCACAACTCCAAACAATAGTCCTAAATATTTTCCTAATTCATGCTCATTGTTTTTAAATCCGTCAACCGCTATAAAAATCAACAGGTTACAGAATATTGCAAGTATAAACAAACTCAAAAGACTATCTGAAAGCTTTGTGCTGCAAATTGCAGATGCCCTTGCATAAATATTACCGCTTATTCTTGTAAAGCTCAACATTCCTGCCATTATGACTGTGCCTGTTAAATTTCCAAGCCAGATTAAAAATACATCTATAAGATATTTCGGCTTATTATTGAATATATAGGCAACCTTTCCTGTAAAAAGATTAAATCCCATTGAACATATTGTAAAAAGTCCAACTGTAAACAAAATTGCTCCCATAATTGTGTTTTCAGTACATAAAAAAGCAGTTCCGCCAAGTCCGATGCATATACCGCCAAGAATACCATAAAGATAAGTGTCAAGGTAATGCTTAATCATTTGAAATTCCCCCAAATCTTCAATCCATTAATACTTTAGCACAAATAAGTGTATTAGTCAAACTCCTTACCGCCATTTTCTTTTCTTAATTCGGTGTAACTTTAGCACAAATAAGTGTATTAGTCAAACCTTATCCGACAATTATTTACTTATTTGTTATCTTTCCGATATTTTTTAATTCAATGGAAATTGTGCCGTCAGGATTATTGATGAACTCAATGTATTCAGGATTTTCAAAGTACTCTACAGGAAAAGTAATTTCAATCCCTGTATCGGTCTTTATCTTATGGCTTTTGCTTGTCTTAACAGCCGTCTGATGCTCAATCTTAACACTTTTAGGTACTTGCTTTTCCTCAATTTTCTTTTCAAATGCCTCTCGCATTAATGGTGATTCCGAAAAAACTTCATCTCCTAAATCAAATGGGCAAAAGCTTTCTGAAACCTCTGAGTTTTCAACTATATAGTTTTTAGCCTTTGAAACTGCTACAGCCACATTTGCCCCATATTCCTCAGCAACCTCAGTTGCTGCCTTTTTCACTATGTTTACAGCCTCTTTTGCGGATACTGTCGATGTACACTCAAGAAGAATATCAGGAATAATAAATACACTCCTGCCGTCTATACTTTTCTTTTTGTCAGAAAAATATATTTCTTTTGTATCCTTATTTACAAACGCATATGCTCCTGCCTTCTGCCCTATATTCGGTAATATTGCATAATGTCTTATTATTTCATTGTGAATAATGCCTTCATCATTCATAACCTGATGAGTATATGTTGATTTACTTGAAAGCAGTAAAATTCCTATATAGCTTTCTTCCTCATATATATAGTCAATTATTAGTACATCAATCGGCTCGCTGACCTCTGAAATAGAATAATTATCATTAAGTGTATTTGCAATCCAGTTTGAAAACTCTGTAAAATCCAATTCATCAATCCTGAACTGCTCAAAATACATAGCAAAATGACTTTCTTCCAAAAAAGTACCGCTTTTCTTACTGCTGTCCTTATGAATTTTTTCAATGTGCTTTTCAAGGTAGCTGTGTATGGCTTCATCTGAAAAATCCAATGACTGCTGAGAAAATATGCTCATTCCTGAGCTGAAATCAAGTATATGTAATATCGCCTTTTTTATAATCATCGCTAATACCCCATTATTATAGTCTGTAAACTATAATAACATTATTTTAACGATAATTCAACAAATTTCATTCTAACAAATTACTTAATGCCTGTGTTGCCTTTTCTATTGCAATATTATGACATTCAACAGAAATATTGTTGCCCATAACAAACTTCCGTTCATTAACATTTTTTAATGCCTCAAAAATTGCCTCTGAGCTTTGCGGACAGCTTTGCACAATAAGCCTTGAGCAATCACATGCAATGGAAAATTCACATATATTATTTGATGATAATGCGGATATGTATTTTTCACAGATTTTATCCCAGATATTATTATTTTCACCCTCAAACTTTGAAATATTTGCAATAATTTTCCATATACACCATTCATTCATATCATTATGTATTCCTATAGCTTTAATAATAAAATCAATATATTTTTCAACACTTCATTTTCTGATACCTCTGCATAAAATTCCGGCGATTTGTTTTCAGCAAATATATTCAATACCTGCATAATTTTCATTAAATCATTCCCTTTCTTATACCATAATATGATACATTATCACAATAGATAATTCAAGTGATATTGAATAATTTTCTATAAAGATTTTTAACATCAAAATTGTTCTGACCTCCCATTTAATCTATATTTTTAACAATAAATGAAACCGTTTTGTTTAAAAGGTCAAAATACAAAAATACTGTCGAATTTCATTGAATTTTTAAATCAAAGTGCTAAAATAAGAATTGAAAAGTTTTCAATATTTTTATAACGGCTGTTTTTAAATAATTAAGGCTCAGAATACAACTTTTCCCTTGATTAAATGCCGTTTAAGGGAGGATTTTTTATGGAATGGATTAACCTTGAAGCATTATCAGAATTTAACTATCTTATAGTACTTGCTGTAATTCTTCTCGCAACAAAGCTTCTTGGACTTGCAACCAGCAAGGTTCAGATGCCTCAGGTAGTCGGTGCATTAATTGCAGGTGTGCTTATGGGGCCTGTAATCAATTCAATTTTTGGTTGGAATTCGGCAAACGGATTTTTCTCATCTGCCGCAGGCTCAGACCAGTTTTTTGGTATTCTCTCGGAGCTTGGCGTAATTGTACTTATGTTCGGCGCTGGTCTTGAAACTGATATTGATGAAATGAAAAAATGTGGTAAAGCCGCTTTTATCATCGCATTAATCGGTGTTATTGTTCCACTTGCAATGGGAGCCGCTGTTTCATGGTTCTTTATTAATGATACCGTCACCCAGACAAAATTACTAAAAAGTATATTTATTGGTGTGGTACTTACTGCTACCTCTGTTTCCATAACTGTTGAAACTCTCAAAGAAATGGGAAAGCTTAATACTCCTGCAAGTAACGCAATTTTAGGTGCTGCTATTATTGATGATGTTCTTGGAATTATTGCATTAACAATAATCACTTCCTTTGGTGATGAATCGGTTAATATTATGCTTGTACTTATAAAGATTTTACTTTTCTTTGTATTTGCTATTGCTCTGGGTGTACTTATGTACTTCCTTTACAAATGGATGAATACATTAGTAAAGCGTGACAGCAGACGACATATAATTATTGCTTTTGCATACTGTCTTGTATCAGCATTTTGTGCTGAAGTATTCTTTGGTGTAGCTGATATTACAGGTGCATACATTGCAGGTCTTATACTTTCAATGACAAACCGCAAAATGTATCTTGAAACAAGATTTTCAACCCTTTCTTATATGTTGCTTTCACCAGTATTCTTTGCTGGTATCGGACTTACCATTGAAGTTCCTACTCTGACAATTTCTATGATTGTATTTGCTATTATTCTTACCCTTGCCGCTGTAGCAAGTAAGTTCCTTGGATGTGCTTTAGGCGGTAAAATCTGCGGATATTCTACAAAGGAAGCCTTCCAGATTGGTGCAGGTATGATTTCAAGAGGTGAGGTTGCTCTTATCGTAGCCAAAAAAGGTGAGAGCTGTGGATTAATGGATGCATCACTTTTTGGCCCACTTGTAATAGTAGTTGTACTTACAACGATAATTGCACCAGTTATTCTTAAAATTCTGTTTGATGACAAGAAAAATAAAAATAATCTATCCTCGAACAGTAATGCACATCAGGCTGCATAATAAGCAAACTGAATAAAGCTATTAACATACTAAAATAAGCAGATTAAATGCATAATTCAAGCATTTAATCTGCTTTTGTATTGCAGTAAATATATTAAGTTTAATATTAATATAATAATAGCTTTAGTTGGTACGATAAATAAAAATACATTCAAACAAGTATGTAAATTGCTAATACACAATTCGTTAATAAAAACATAATATAGAATAACTTTACTATGTAGTTGCTCTTACTCCCCCACCACACTTGCATACTCCGCAAAAAGTTCGTATTACATTCACAATATACATATTATTAAATAATCAAAGGCTGTCCGAAAACGGACAGCCTCGACTTTAACTCAGATTATATTAAATTAATACTTTGTGATTAAAGGATAGAAATAATTTAATTAAGCTAAAACATCTGTACCAACAAGAGCTGTTTCAGATGCAGGATAAGCAACGATATATTTCTGAATTGTTGTAACATCTGTTACATCAATATAACCGTCAGCATTTACATCAGCAACTAATGTCTGAATACCATCGAAGTTTGCAAGGCAAACAATGTATTCCTGGAGTAATGTTACATCCTGAACATCAATAATACCGTCCTTATTTACATCACCATAAAGAGTCTTAGGCTCAACACCCTGCTCCTCATAGTTTACATACATCTTAGCACCAGTCTTATCACCAAAGTTAAAGCCATTAAGGTCAATTCTTAATGTAACTGTATAAAGCTTTCCGTCATCCTCAGAACCGATAGCAAGCTTAATGTTTGCACCATTATAGATAGCATCAACATTTTCGCCAAGAACGATAACAGAATCCTGAGCAAGACCCCAGCTGTTGTCCCATGTTCCGTTAGCAGCAAACTTCACTTCATAGTTGTCATAAGCTTCAACATCAGTTAATACAAGCTCATAAACACCCTTTGAAATTTCAGTCATCTTGTTTTCTTCAGCAGCAGGATTCCATGATGCACCGTTAAGCCAAGCACCGTCACCGTTACCTACAGCATACATAGCATCAACTGTGAAATCAACAGGACCAACATTAGCACCGTCAATATCAACTACTCCTGTAGCTGGGTCAAATGTAATTGTTACATCACAGCTGTCAGAGATTTTAACCATAAAGTTAAACTCGCCGTCACCAAGCCAGCTTGGCTCAGTATCAGAATTGAGAACAAGCTTAAACTGGAAGTTATCACAAGCAGGAGCATCTGCGATAGCAAGTGTATAAACACCGTTTTCAAATGTCATAGCATTGTTAGTGTCTGTACCATCCCAGTTAGTACCTAAAACTTCTGGTGAACCAGCAACGATAACCTGTCCATAAGGAGGCTCTTCAACTTCCTTCTCAACAGAAATCTTAATTGAACCGCCTGTCTTTGTAGCGTAATTGAAATCTTTAAGGTCAATTACCATATTAACAGTATAAGTATTTGTATCGTCCTCTTCGCCAATAGCAAGCTTAATGTTTGAACCATTGTAAGTTGCATCAACAGTTTCACCGATAACATAAGCAGCATTTTCAGCAAGACCCCAGCTGTTGTCCCATGAGCCGTTAGCAGCAAACTTTACTTCATAGTTATCGTAAGCTTCAACGCCTGTATATGTAATTTCATATACATTAGTATCTGTTTCGGTCATCATGTTTTCTTCAGCAGCAGGATTCCATGATGCACCATTGAGCCATGCTCCGTCACCATTACCTACAGCATACATAGCTGTAATTTCAAAGGAAATATCCTTAACATTGTCACCAGCATACTGAGCAACACCTGTTGCAGGATCGAAAGTAATTGTTACAGTACCTTCAGCAGTATTACAGAACATATAGTTATTACCTGTAGCATCGCCAATCCACTCAACAGAATCATCACTATACTTAGCAACAATCTTGAATGAAGCTGATTCAACAGCAGGAACATTGCTTAAAGTAAGTGTATAAACATCACCATCTTTAACCATTGCATTAGCTGAATCTGTAGCATCCCACTCAGAACCAAATACATTTGATGAACCTGCAACTACACAACCTACGAGAGTTTTCTCAGCAGGCTCTGTTGGAGTTGTTGGCTGTGTTGGAGTTGTTGGCTCTGTAACTGGTTCTGTAACAGGCACTGTTGTTGGTTCAGTTTCAGGCTCTGTTGGCTCTGTTGGCTCTATTGGCTCTGTTGTTGGCTCTGGAGCATTTAACTGAAGAAGCTCTTTTACAGCTTCAAATGATGCATAGTTATCAGTACCTGCAACAGTAGCATAGTCATTTGTGTACTGAGTATAAACATCAATAGGAGCAACATTTAACTGCTCACAAAGAGCAGCAACGCTCTCCTGAGTATAATGTAAAGGGTTCTTAACAGCCCAAGAAGCTATAGACTGAGCAACAATCTGTGCCTTTGGCTGGTGAACTGGGAAACAGCTGCCTACAATCTTAGCTGTAGAAGTGATAGCAGCCTTTGGACCGTAATTCTGGTCAAGTTCAGGATCAGTCCATTTTGCTTCATAGTCGAGTTTTGTAGAATCCTCAGTATTCTCAATCATATTACCAGTAACATAAACAGTTCCGCCGTAGCAGTCTGAAGACATAGTAATATTACCTGTCTGATGAGAAGCACCCATTGTATCAACAGTGGAGAAAAGAACAGCATAATCACAGCCCTCAACAAGAGTACCAACCTTTGCATCGAGGTCAAATGAATAAAGACCATCGCTCTCTTTAGTACACTTTTCGCTCTTAGACTGCCATGATGTTTCTTTTAAAGGGCCATTGCCATAAACGCAATAAGCATGGCAATAAGCACTTTTTGTAGTACCCCAAGCTTCCAATTCAGGAACCTGGAAGTAAATTTTGGTTGTGTCATTTTCAACAGCAGCAGCAGTAAATGATAAACCTGAAAAACAGGAAGTTACCATAAGTGCTGACATTGCAAAACTAACAACCCTTGATAATTTCTTCATCGTAAGTATCCTCCTTTATAATATCTCAAAATCTGAGTAATAATATTATATATCAAAATGTTTATCTTTACAAGTGGTGTTTGTAAAGTTTGGTTAATTTTTTATTTCCAATACTTTGAAAATCACAATAGTAGAATAAAAGCAATATTTTACTGTTTTTGAAATTAATAATTTTAAAAAGCCTGATGTGGCAGATTAAGTAATCAAAATCTTGAGATGAATTTTTTATATAAATAAGCCAACCGTTAAGATGCATTAATAATCTAAACGATTAGCTATGATTAATTATCAAACTTTCATATAATTAAACTTTGTAAGAAATTTGCTTAATTAAATTCCGCAATTCTTGCAATAATAACAAGGTCCTTGTTATCAATAACTCCGTCAAAATTATAGTCCGCACAAATCATCTGCAAATCAGATAAGTTATCAGAACCAATAAAAAAATCCATAAGCTTTGATACATCATTACTCTTGATATTTCCCTCTCCGCTTAAATCACCATTAACAGAGATAATATAGCTGTTATTGTCTATATCAAGTATATATCCTGAACGAACATTACCGCTTGTGACCTCTTCCCCATTGCTGTCATATATTTTTACACCTTCAGAAAATTTTTGCTTGAACTGCTTTATGCTTATTGTATTTTCAACTCCACGAATATATCCGTCTTTTGTAAAAAAATATTCAGAATTATTATTTGAAGCAGGCTTTACACCATTGTTATCGTCGTTAAAAGTATTATCTTGAAATTCCTCAAATCCAATTACCGAATAACTGTAGTCATCATAGAAAACCGCTATTGAATTTTCATATCCAAGAATAAATTTACTGTTTCCGTTACATTCAATGAATTTATTCTTATTATCTTCAATCAGAACTAAGGATTTACCACTTTCATAAGCATAACCACTATTTGTAAATATAATTTTATTATTATGTATATTAATTTCAGGAAGTGCCAAACCGTCAAGCGAATATATCGCCCCTTCACCTGTAACAATGGTATTTACACCGACATTATAGGGTACTACAGCTTTCCATATTTTTGTGACATACTCAGCATTTAATCCATTAAAACGATAAATTTCGCCATTATCGCAAACAGCATAGCCTACCCCATTATTATTAAAAAGCTTGTTCGGACTATTATAACCAAAATCAATCCTGCCTTGATAATCTCCATTTATACTATAAACCTTCATATATGCATAAATTTCATCAGTCGCCATAAAATAAACATAATCGCCACTTATCGTAATTAAGTTGGTTAAAACCGATTGAATATCATTAAAATCATAATATGTACATTTACCGCTAAACGCATCAATACCTACCAGACCATACATCTTCTTTTTAGCATCAATTTCATAAAATGCATAGGTTATACTTTCTGACTGCAAAGCACAACGAATTTTACCTTTAATTTTAACACTACTACTCATTTGTTGTGGAAGTAAAACAGCAGAATAAAGGGTGTCACTTGTAAATCCATATACATATGCACCCATAGAATTATTATCATATTTAATTGTAGTTTTGCAGTTCTGTAGGTCATATAACGAATAATCAGCCTTTGCCATAGCTGATATAGATGATACAACAATCATTATTACTATGATTACAGATATACGAATTGATTTATGCATACTAAATTGATTTACTTTCACATTTTATGCTAAACACAAAAGGCAACAATGAAAATCATTGCTGCCTTAAATATTTTAAATTATTTTTTGCTTATTAAGGATAAATTATGCCTCGTCAGGAGTTGAATCTGTTACCAAAGTATATGGAATACCATTAAGTAAAAGATTTCCATTATTGAAAGAAAATTCAATATCCATTGTGGTTTCCTCTACTGCACAATAAGTAATAGTAATAGTAGCATCGGAACAGCTATAAACACCGTCAACAAGGAACATGCCAAACTGGTCAATATGTACAGTACCGTCCTCATTAAACTCATAGGTAAAGTTATAGAAACCGTCATCATAGTTCCATTTTCCAATTATATCGCTATTTACAGTAAAGTCATCTTCAACCTTGAGTGACGGCTTTTTAAACTTATCGCTTTTAAATTCATAGTTATAGCCATAAGTTGCATCACTAAGATTTAATGTTCTGCCTGTAAACATATTTCCTGATACGCTGTAGCCATATTCTGCTGTAAGTCCTGCCATTGGAACGCTTAAGGAAATTGTATTTTCCTTATTCTTTTCCGCAGACTGAGTAACTGAGTATGTACCAATATATGTCATAGAACCAATCTGGATTTTTACAGTTCCTGTATCAGCAGTTTCACCGTCATTAAGGAATGTATAATAGGTTTTAATTACATTATTTTCCTCAGCTTCATCGGCAGTTGCTGTATCAGTATCTTCCTCAACTATTGACCAAGTACCATATACACTTGTATCAAAAAAACCTTTTGCTGCAAATAAGCTGAGTGCCAGAAGAATAACCAAAACTCCTGCGACACAAATTGGAAATTGTAAAAGCGGTTTCTTTTTATCAATAACCATTTCACTACTATCTTCAACATTATCAGTATTTTCGGACGCTACATCATCAGTATTGTCAGCCAATTCAGTTTCAACATCTTCTTTGTCAGGCTCTTCAAACAGGCTGAAATCATATGAACCTTGCTCTTTATCTGCAACTGTTTCGTTACTCTTGTTTGAATTTATTTCAAACTCTTTATTCTCATCCAATTATGATACCTCCTAAATTTTATTACAAATAATATAATACAATATTTTCGTATGTAAATCAACCGAAAAATATAATTAACCCACTTTATTCATAAAAAATCGTTATTTAAAAAACATATAAATCTGACATTTTAAGGTTCCGTTATATGTTTTTCTGCGTTTATCAGCCTTTCTGCCGAATATTTTCTCAAAATCATCATCAGGGCTGATTACTGTATAGCTCTTACCCTGCTGTCTTTTGAACTTCTCGCCCATTACTCCATACAGCTCTTCTGCTGATTTTATATCAAGTAATCTTTCACCGTATGGCGGATTTGTAATAACTGTCTGAAAGCCGTCATTTAATCTGAATTTTCTTATATCTCTTTTTTCAAATTTAATTCTGTCTGCAACTCCTGCAAGCTCTGCATTGTGCTTTGCTGTTGCAAGGGCTGTTTCGTCAATATCGTATCCCTCTGCCCTGAATGTTGCATCTTTTCTTATTTTGCTTTCAGCAAGCTTTCTTTCCTCTTCAAATGCAGACTTAGGCGCACATCTCCACTTTTCGCAAGCAAAATATCTGTGCAAACCCGGAGCAATATTTAGTGCCTTCATTGCCGCCTCAATTAAAATTGTACCACTTCCGCACATAGGGTCAGTAACAAAATGATTTGCACGAACTCTTGATAATTCCACCATAGCAGCAGCAAGAGTTTCCTTAATCGGGGCATCATTTGACTCTGCACGATAGCCACGCTTATGAAGTCCTGCACCTGAGGTATCAAGCATAATACTTACCTTATCATTCATAATCAAAAACTGAATCTGGTGAACGGCATCTGTTTCCTCAAGCCATGGCAACATATATTTTTCAGAAAGTCTGGTAACAACAGCTTTTTTAATTATTTTCTGGCAATCCGGAATACTCATCAGCTTTGAGCTAAGACATCTTCCCTTTACAGGAAATGCCTCCGTAACTCCGATATAATCCTCCCAATTAATCTGCTTAACATTATCAAAAAGCTGTTCAAAGCTGTCAGCCTCAAATTCAGCAAGTAAAATCTGAATCCTTTCGGCATATCTTGAATTGATATTAGCCTTTGCAAGGGTGTTCCAATCTCCAGAAAAAAGAACTCTGCCGTTTTCAGCAACAACATCTTCAATTCCAAGAAAACGAAGCTCATTTGCACAAAGTCCCTCAAGTCCAAATATGCAGGGTGCAGAAAATCTCATAAATTATATCCTCCAAAAAAAGGGTATCGGATAAACCGATACCCAAATTACATTTATCAGTTATTTTATAATAATTAATCTACAACAGGCTCAAGCAAGCCGTAGTCGCCATTGTCACGCTTGTAAACCACATTGACCTCATCAGTTTCAGCGTTAAGGAACATAAAGAAGCTATGGTTGACCATATTCATTCTGAGAATAGCTTCCTCAACTGTTATAGGCTTAACAAGTATCTGTTTTTTACGAGCAACCTCGTAGTTTAATTCATCCTCGTTTTCATCAACTTCAGTATTCTGAGCAATAAAATCATCAATGCTGCCTGACTTCACTTTTTTAGCAAGACGAGTCTTGTTTTTGCGAATCTGACGCATAAGCATATCAGTTACCTTGTCGAGAGCATCATTCATTTCGGACATTGTACTCTCAGCACGATAAACCATACCGCTGTCCCTGATTGTTATTTCAACAGTCTGACGGTTCTTTTCGAGGGTGACAACAACATTAACAGCCGCATCCTCAGTAAAGAGTTTTTCAAACTTACGGAGTTTTTTCTCAACTCTTTCCTTAAAATTATCCTTGAGGTTTACTTTTCGAGCTGTATAGGTAATTTTCATAAAATTGCCTCCCTTTTTATTAATTTATTTATTTTCTGCCATTGCCATTGCCCCTGCGGCTATAGCCACGACTTTCACCGCCACGCTTGAGGTCAGACATCTTATCCTCACTGGTCTGCTTGAATTTTGACATCATATCCTCAAAAGATGACGGATTATTTTTCTTAGAACTCTGCCATTCGTACTCACCGGGAGAGGTTACAGGAGGAGCAGGCTTATATGGCTGTCTTGGACGACCTGAGCCACCATTTGAGCGGTTTCTATCCTGTGATTTACCGTTATTATCTCCGTTACTGCGTTCACGAGGCCTTCTCTGCTGTTCCTTAGGCAAAGCCTGCTTGATTGAAAGACTTATTTTGCCCTCATTAAGACCAAGTACCTTAACCTTAACAGTCTGTCCAACCTGCACAAATTCACTGATTTCATTAACGAAGGTTGGAGCAACCTCTGAGATATGTACCATACCTGTTTTAGAATCCGGCAAATCAACAAATGCACCAAATTTTGTAATACCTGAAACCTTACCTTCTAATAC
Source organism: Ruminococcus sp. (assembly GCA_024403825.1). Classification (GTDB taxonomy): domain Bacteria; phylum Bacillota; class Clostridia; order Oscillospirales; family Acutalibacteraceae; genus Ruminococcoides. The sequence continues at coordinate 18,152 of JAKSRB010000017.1, forward strand.
CATTCCGACTTCAATAGCCATAAAAAATTATTACCCCTTAAAAATATTTATACCCATTATTAATCGCCTGCGACATTAATAAAAATCCTTTCGCCTTCGCTGATATAACCCAGCTTTTCTTTAGCGATTTTTTCTATATAATCCTCCAGCTCATCGCCCTCATAATTCTGAACCTTTTCAAGATACTGAGATTGGATTTCAACAACATTAACCTGTTGCTGGAGCTGTTGAAGTTCTGAACGCTTTTCAGCGATTTTAACATTTTGATTTACTATTGTAATTACAGCATAACACACGAAGCCAATTATTGCAACATATAACAGGGCATATTTGGTCTTGCTTTTGCGTTTAGGCTTAATTTCAACAATATCGTTTTCAAAATCCATATCAGCCGTTTTTGCTGATTTTTTTTCTTTTTCTTTTTTCATTCTTAGCTATAACCCTTTTATTTTTTTCTGCCAAGTGTCTTTTTCTGTACAAGCTTATTTTATTACTAACATTATACAATATTTTGTTAGCACTTTTCAATAGCTTTTTTGCAATTTTTTTAAAAATCAACTGAATTTTATGTGAAATACTTTTGACTAATCTGATTATCGGTTCATATATTTTTCTTGTAAATCTGCCAATGCTGAATCTGTACGCACAAAAGCCCAGCAAACAGCCAAAATAAACATACACCCTGACATATCCAAGTAAATATGCAAGAGAAAATATAAATATACTCAGCGAAACCAAAAGCATATATACAACATCTGCAATAATGATTGATAATTTGCCTGAGCAAAATGCAATTCTAAAGATTGCAAACACTCCGTAAACAATTCCAAATACAACGCCCAGCAATATTGAAAGCAAAAAAGCAAGTGATTGCTGTTCAAATGTAAGCTCCACAAAATCACCTATTTAAAAAGCTTTGAAAGTCTGGATTTAGAGGTATCATTTCCAAGATACTGCATAGCATTAACCTTACCGTCAATCGTGACATCACCGGTTTCAAGGTTCAGCTTATCAATATGCAGATTTTGACCTTTGATAATCAGCATACCGCAGGAGGTTTTTACAGAAACTGTTTCTTCATTAAAACCGTTCACATCCTCAGCACCAGTCATCACAAGCTTTGCTCTGTTATCAAGCATCATAGTATGATTTTTACCCTTTGGAATTTCAGCCATATTTTGCAACCTCCGCAAATAATAATTCATACTAAATTATACGAGATTACAAAAAGAAATATTACTAAAAGAAAATCAGATTACAGCCTCATACATTGCAGCCGCATCCTCCTTGCGGACTACCTCCTTAACCTCTGTTACCTTTACCTTAACAGATTTTGCACCCATAGTAATTTCAATCACATCGCCAACCTTAACATCATATGACGCACGAGCAACCTTATCATTTACAGTAATTTTTCCTGCATCACAAGCCTCATTGGCAACTGTTCTGCGTTTAATAAGTCGTGAAACCTTTAAATATTTATCAAGTCGCATATTTATTCTCCTTAATTATCTTTATTTTTTGAGTCGTAAAATGCAAAAAGCCGACTATGATGCATTTTACATCAAAATCGGCTCAAAATCTAAATTACTTATTTACGATTTCCTTGAAGCTCTTGCCTGCCTTAAATGCAGGAACCTTTGAAGCTGCAATTTCAATCTTGTTACCTGTTCTTGGGTCACAGCCTGTTCTTGCATTTCTTTCACGCTGTTCAAATGTACCAAAACCAGTAATCTGGATTTTTTCGCCTTCAGCCACCTTGTTAATAATTGTATCAATAACTGCTGAAACTGCCTTTTCTGCATCTTTCTTAGAAAGTCCGCTCTGTTCAGCAACAGCAGCGATAAGATCTGTCTTTTTCATTGAATTAACCTCCAAAAATCATTTATATATTTTAACTTCGTCCCAAAGGGAGTCAAGTTCGCTAAGTGAAGCCGTTTTCATATCAATACCACGCTCTGTGGCAAGCTTTTCAACCTTTGAAAAGCGGTCTGTAAATTTATCGCACGCATCATATAATGCACGCTCGCTGTCAATATCAAGAAATCTTGCTACATTTACCGCTGAGAACAGTACATCGCCAAGCTCTTCATACTGGTTAGCTTTATCGTTATTTGCAATAGCCTCTTTCAGCTCTTCAAACTCCTCATAAAGCTTATCAACAGCACCATCAACATTTTCCCAGTCAAAACCAACCTTTGCAGCTTTTTTCTGAATTTTTGTACTTCTCATAAGTGACGGCAGAGATTTTGACACACTCTGCATAGCCTGAGTCTGAGTTTTCTGAGATTTTGTTTTCATTTTAATATCGTCCCAGTTTTTAAGAACATCGGCTGTTGAATTAACATTAACATCTCCAAAAACATGCGGATGACGAATAATCAGCTTTTTGCAAATTCCGTCACAAACATCATTGATATTAAAATTACTCTGTTCTGTTTCCATCTGAGAATGCATAACTACCTGCAGCATTAAATCTCCAAGCTCTTCCTTTAACAGCTCTGTATCCTCATTATCTATTGCCTCAATTACCTCATATGTTTCCTCGATAACATCTGAGCGTATAGACTTATGTGTCTGCTCCATATCCCATGGACAACCACCCGGAGCTCTGAGTATTTTAACAATTTCAACAAGGTCATCAAATTTATATTCTGACTTAAATTCAAAATTCATTTATATAATCTCCAATTCAAACAAAGAAACTATAAGCTCTGCAATTTCTTATTTTCAGGACACCTATCTATTTTACCCAATCAAATGCCATTTTTCAAGTACTTTTGCAATTTTTTCACCTTTAGGCAAAAATTTCACTTCATCAGCCGTAAAAGCACGCAAAATCAACAAAGAAACCGCATAAATCAGCACAGCAGCAAGTATAGAAAGTATTGTTGAAACTCTCTGAGGCATAACCTGAGCTGCAAACATATTAACTACAAAGGCTGCAACAGAGCTTAAAACTGCTCCAATCAGCGGTTTGATTATAGTTGACAGGAAGTTAATTCTGACCTTAGAATATTTCAGGAGCAGGAACATTCCAACAACATTGATTACAGCATAAGAAATCATTGAACCAGCGGTTGCACCCTGAATATTAATTTCAGGAATACTTACAAACATCCAAGTAATGCCGATTTTGATAAGCATACAAATGGTATAAAGAACAGTAGGCACGCTCACCTTGCCAATACCCTGAAGCATACTGCAAATTGGTGTAATAGTAGCGGTAAATATTGTGGTGATACCCATAATCATAAGTACATCACCGCCAACATTGATAAATGCATCGCTTGTATAGATAAACTGCATAATCGGATGAGCCAAAGCACATAAGCCGAGTGACATAGGCAAAGTAAACAGCATTGTCATTCTGAGAACGGTTTCAACAGATTTTTTTAGGTCATCTCTGTTATTTTTTGTCCACGCACTTGTTACATTAGGCATAGCACTTGAGCCAAACACCTGAGTTACAGCCGTTACAAGCTGCATAAGAGTAAGAGCGGCAGAGTAACAGCCCCAAAGCTGGGTATGAATAGTAATCTGGTCACCATAGATTGAATCAGAAGAGAAAAAGCTATTATACTGCTGATACAAGGAATCAGGGTTGGTTTCAGCAAGATTATGTAAAACCCTCTGAATAATAATCTGGTCAACAAGTGAGCCAAGGCTCATAATCAGAACACCCAACGCAGTAGGTACAGCAGTTTTACAGATAAGAATTAAGGTTTCCTTTGCAGTACGGGCATCAATAGAGCTTTGATAATATTCCTCAGGAATACCGTCACCGATAATCTTATATCTTAGAAAATAGAAAACAAAGGAGCAGAAGCTTCCCAAAGAAATACCACAGATAGCACCTGCAACCGAAAATGCCAGAATTGTATTCTGAGCCTCAGTTTTGTTGGCAAATTCCTTAAACCACCAGAATTGCCCTGTAGTTGTATATTGCTCCATACCAAATCTCATAACAAGATAGGCAAGCAACGCACCTACAACAAGCTTTACTCCTGCCTCTATAATCTCAGAAATTGCGGTCGGCATCATATTACGCTGACCCTCAAAATAACCTCTGTAAATAGAAACAAGACAACCAAAAAATATAGTCGGAGCAAGGCACATCATAGCATAGATAGAATACGGAGAATCTATCAGCTTAACATAATAAAGACTTCCGAAAACCATAATCAACAGGCTTACAATACCCACCGTAATAAAAAACGGAATTGAAACCCTATGGATTTTCTTAACATCCTTGTACCTTTTCTGTGCAATACTTTCAGAAATAAGCCTTGAAATTGCAATAGGCAGACCGCCTGTCGCAACCGTAAAAATAACAACAAAAATTTCATAGGCATTGCTGTACAAGCCAACACCCATTGTAGCAAATTCATCGCCGAACATTGAATAAATGTCTGCAAGCAAGACCTTATCAATAAGTCCGAAAATCTTAACAACTACCATACTTATTGTAAGTATGGCAGCACCTTTCAGAAATGTTTGCGAAACATCTTTTTCAGAGTTTGCAATCGCATTATACTTTTTTTTCGCCAAATCAAATCACCTTTGGTATTTTATAAAAAAATAATTATTCTGCCGAAGTATCTGAAAACTCATCAGCTATATCAGAAGTCGGTAAAGATTTTTCGCTGAAAACATCTGTTTCTGTTTCAAAATCATCAACATCATAATCCTCAGCACCAACAATTTTTGAACCGCATAAATTGCAATATACAGAATTTTTCGGCACGAGTGCATCACATTCAGGACATCTTCTCTTATTTTTCATAGCCATAAGATTCTGATTTATTACTTCAAGATTTTCCTTTAAATCTGAAATTTCAGCAATCAGCTTTGTTGCCTCTGCCTCAACCTCAGCATTTTCAGTGTTTGCCTTATATGCAAGCAAACCAAGCTCACGCAATTTCTTATTAATATCGCTTTTGATTTCAGCGGCAGCAATTCTCTGCTTTGAAGAATCATATACGCCTGAGGCTCTTTTTGAAACAGCATTAGCCGCAGCCTTGGCATTAATCATAACATCATCAAAGATACCATCAAATTTCAACATAATCATTCTACCTTTCTCAATAATTAAATAATTTCATATTTACCTGATAATAACTATGATTTCTATTATTTAGCAGGCAATATTATAACACATATAAATGCAATAATCAACCATATTGTTTATTATAAAATTCAGTTATCTGCTTTTTTCTTTGTATCAGCTCTTCAAACCTGTTTACATATTCATATGGATATTTAAAGTTAAAAATTCTTTCAAGATAATCGGTTTCAGCATTGGCTCGCCTTAATTTTGTTACACCGCCTGAACCACACGCAAGAATTGTATGAGTTTCGTCCATTACATACACATTGTACAGACTTTCAAAACCACGCTTTGACCAGCCAACATTTTCAAGATTACCAACCATTCTGCTCTGCCTGTACATATAGTATGGTATATATCCGTCAAAGGTAAGCACATTTTGATTATACTCAAGCATTTTTCTTGCCTGCTCTGCTCCCTCTTTATCAAGAACCGCACCATTTGTTGTAAGGGTTGAGGCTCTTTTCATACAAAGTGTATGTACAGTTATACATTCAGGTGACAACGCACGAATTGAATCAAGCGAAGCCTTGAAGCTGTCAAAGGTATCTGTCGGCAAACCTGCAATAAGGTCGGTATTAATATTATTAAATCCACATTTTCTTGCAAGCTCAAATGCATCAAAAAACTGCTCTGCGGTATGCTTTCTGCCGATTACATTCAGTACGGAATTATTAGTTGTCTGAGGATTTATGCTTATCCTGTCAACTTTATTTTCCTTTAAAGCAAAAAGTCTTTCGCTGTCTATTGTGTCAGGTCGTCCACCCTCAACCGTAAATTCACGACAGGTTGTCATATCAAAGCTGTTATTTACGGTTTCGAGAACCTTATCAAGCTGGTTTGCATTGAGAGTTGTTGGTGTACCGCCACCAAAATATACTGTTTCAAGTCTTAATCCAAGCGAACTGACAACCTCAGCTGTTGCCTTAATTTCCTCACAAAGCAGATTTACATAAGGTTCAATCAGCTTTTCTGCTTTTTCAATAGAAGCCATTACAAATGAGCAATAGCTACATCTTGACGGACAAAATGGGATTCCTACATATAGGCTAAAGGACTCAGGGCGTGACAAATCAAGAATTTTTTTCTCATAGCCTTCAGTTGTAACAGCAAGCCTGAGTTTTTCATCACTTACAAAATAGTCCTCAGATAAAATCTGTTTTGCCTTGCTCTCTCCATATTTCTGACTTAGCTTTCTGAAAAGCTTAACAGGGCGAACACCTGTAAGCATTCCCCAAGGCTGAGTAATTCCAGTAAAATCGCATAACAGCTTATACAAAAGCTGAGAAGCAAGCATTTCATTTTCCTCATTGCTCTCAGCCTTTTCAATCGTCAGCTCTTTTTGGTATTCGCCTACGCAAAAACCAATTTTTATATTATTTCCAAGCTCTGAATACACATACGGTGCATCAATGCTTTCAAATTCCTTAAATACTGATATTTTCTCGTTTGGAAAGAATAATCGTGTAAGATTTTCAAGCTCAAACCAGAAAGTATGATTTTTTACATATAAATTCATATTACAATCTACTCATCAAAGGATTATATTTTCTTTCGTGTTCAAGTGTAGTGCATAATCCATGCCCAGGGATAACATTATAATCACCCTCAAGATTTTTAAGCTTTCTTATAGATGACATCATTTCTTCAAGGTTACCTGATGGAAGGTCTGTTCTGCCAAAGGATTCACAAAACAAGGTATCGCCAGCAATAATCGTATTATCAAAAATAAAACAGCCACAACCGCAGGTATGCCCGGGAGTTGTAATATATTTAATCTCTGTACTTCCAAGCTTAAAGGTGTCACCGTCATTCAGCAGAATATCTGCTGAAAATTTATCAATTTTCAGATTATGCTTTGCACTAAGATTAAGCTCAGGGCGACTAAGAAAGCGATTATTTTCAACACCAGTAACAATTTTTGCTCCAAACATCTCAGATAGCTGTTTTGCATATCCTATATGGTCATAATGACCATGCGTAAGCATAACATATTCAAGCTTTCCGCCCTTTTCCTTAATGCTGTTAATCAGCTCATCTGATTTTTCGCCAGGGTCAGTTACAGCAAGACAGCCTGTTTCGCTATCAATCAAAAGGCAACAGTTTGTTGCAATAGCAGTAACATTATATAATTCAATATCAATCATTTTTTCAAATCCTTAGAATTTATTTCAATGGTAACAGGTCCGTCATTAAGCAAGGAAACCTTCATATCAGCACCGAAAATTCCCTTTTCAACCTTATTGATACCATTTTCAAGCATTTTATCACAAAAATATTCATATAGAGGCTCTGCGATTTCAGGTCTTGCCGCTGCCATAAAATTAGGTCGCCTGCCATGCGAGCAATCCGCACAAAGTGTAAAATTTGAAATGACCAGCACCGAGCCGTTTACATCATTGAGGGATAAATTCATTTTATCGTTTTCATCTGTAAAAACCCTCAATCCGGAAATTTTATTTGCCAGCACCTCGGCATCTCTTTTTTCATCACCGTTTTCAACTCCGAGCAAAATCAAAAAGCCTGTTTCAATTTTTCCTACTATATTATCTTCAACAACTACCTGAGCATTGCTCACACGCTGTAAAATTGCTTTCATACTTCCTCCGCTTACACTCTCTTGATTTCTTCAATTCCGTTAATGTCAGACAGCTTTGAAATTACTCCCCTGAGATGATTTTTGCCTGTAACATCAATCGTAGCAGTAACAACAGCTCTGCCGTCACCTGCCTCTCTGGAATTTAATGAATGTATAAATATATGCATATTTGAAAGCTTTATAGTAACATCTGCAAGCAAGCCTGTTCTATCTGCAGCAGTAATCTGCAATGTACTTCTGAAAGCTTCTCCAGTCTCGTCCTCCCAATGGCAGGAAATCCATCTTTGTGGCTCTTCACATTGATTCAAGTCACGAGGAACATTTGTACAACTGCGTTTATGAATAGAAACTCCGTAACCTCTTGTAATATAACCGATTATTTCATCACCTGGCAGAGGACTGCAGCAATTTGAAAACTTTACAAGCACATCATCTGCACCCTCAATAACAACTCCGGAATTTGCCTTATGTCGTTTTGCAGGAGCCTGAGGAACAGTAATTTTTTCAATATCCTTTGCATATGTTTTCTGATATTCCTCTTTAAGTCTTGGCATTATCTTCCAAAGCTGGATACCACCATAACCTACTGCCGCATAGAAATCATCAATAGTATTGTACTGCTTTTTAAGAATTACCCTACGGAAAAATTCCTCGTGTTCTTCCTCTGTCAGATGTATTCCGTTACGCTTAAATTCCTTTTCAAGCATCTGCTTGCCCTCAATAATATTTTCGTCACGCTTTTCGTGCTTATACCATTGACGGATTTTTGATTTTGCAGATGCGGTCTTACATATATCAATCCATTGCTTGTTCGGATGCTCTTCCTTCTGAGTAATAATTTCGCAAATATCGCCTGTTTTCAGCTTATAGTCAATAGGCACAATTTTTCCGCTGATTTTTGCACCTACCATTCTATGACCTACCTGAGTATGAATAAGGTACGCCATATCAACTGGTGTTGATCCTACAGGCAGATTGAAAACATCACCCTTTGGGGTAAATACATAAACATCATTTTCTGTAAAATCATTTCGGATATTGCGTGCAAGGTCGGTTACATCTTCGGTTTCGAGCTGGTCAAGAATCATTTCCTTAACCCTCTGAATATTTTCAGCAAGCTTGCTGTTTCCGCCATCTCCGCCCATTCCGAGCTTATATTTCCAATGTGCCGCAATACCATATTCAGCAGTATAATGCATTTCCCATGTTCTTATCTGCACCTCAAACGGAATTGCATTTGTATCAAGTACAGTTGTGTGAAGTGACTGATACATATTCGGCTTTGGCATTGATATATAATCCTTGAAACGGTTTGGAATAGGCTTGAAAATATCATGAACCACACCTAAAACATTGTAACAGTCTGAAACATTGTCAACAATTACACGAACCGCAAAAACATCATAAATCTGATTCAATGTTTTGCCCTGTACGATGGTCTTGCGATAGATACTGTTAATGCTCTTTACTCTGCCACTTATATATACACTTTTTATAGAATCCTTGGTTTTTTCGGTAATCTGCTCTTTAATTGTTTCAATAAACTTATCTCGTCCCTCTTCAGAAAGCAAAAGTGCATTTTCTATTTCCTGATAACCTATAGGGTCAAGATATTGAAGTGAACGGTCCTCAAGCTCATCTTTAATTGCCTTGATACCAAGTCGGTGAGCTATTGGTGCAAACAGGTGCATATTCTCAACAGACTTATCACGCCTTTTCTGCTCTGGCATACAATCCATTGTACGCATATTATGAAGTCTGTCCGCAAGCTTGATGATTATTACTCTGATATCATCAGCCATTGCAATAAGCATTTTTCTGATATTCTCAGCCTGCTGCTGTTCTTTGGTTGAGTATGGAATCTTTGAAATTTTGGTTACACCATCAATCAGCTTTGCAACATCTCCGCCAAACATTTTGACAATCTGTTCAAGTGTAATCTCGGTATCCTCAACAACATCATGCAGTAAAGCACCACACACAGAATCTGTATCCATACCAAGCTCGGCAACAATACACGCAACAGAGGTCGGATGTAAAATATAGGGTATTCCTGAAACACGCCTTTGATCTCCATGGCTCTCCTCTGCAAATTCATAAGCCTTTGTAATTTTCTCCATATCATATTGATTTTCAGAATGTTCAAGAATATTTTTCAGTTCTGAAAAATCCTGATAATGTGCAATTTTGGAATACTTGCTCATTACAATACCTCCCTAAGCTTTTTAATAATATCGGCAGATTCAAGCTCAACCTTTTCCGATACAACATTCAAGCCTATGCTGCAGGAATTAATTCCCTCAGTAATATTTATTAATCCAAGCTCCTGCATAGCCTTTAAAATAACTCTTATCCTGCCATATGACAGCTTATATTCAAGCTTATGTACAAGGGTTTCAACAGGAAAATTATATCCGTTGTTCTGCTTTAAAAACCTGTACAATAAAGCAAAATCATTTCTGTCAGGCAAAAGCTCCAAAGCTCTTGATTTGTCAATATCTGCACCAATGCTTATATTTTCATAAGAACGCATATCCTGCAAAATATTTATACTTTCACAAGCAGTCGGTTTAATATCCTTTATAATTACAGACACACTTGCATTGCCGTTATATTCGCTGCTGCTTAGTGTAACCGCCAAATCAAGTGTATCTTCCCTCTGATATGGAAACTCTTCAAAGGATGTGAAAAATTTCATAGCAGCTACAGTAGTATCTCTGCGTTCAAAAATTAATTTAAGATGTTTGTTATTCGATAATGGAATAATATTTTTTAAAGTCATATTATAAAGCCCAAATATCGGTGTTGGATTTCCTGCACCAAACGGCTGCAGATATGAAAGCGAATTAACAAGCTCCATATTGAGATATGCAGGATTCAGTTTACAATCTATATTCAGCCTGTCAAAAGGCATATTTTCAAATTTTTCCGCATATTGATTAATCCTTTTTCTGAAAGCATCTATATTTTCAGATTTCAGCGAGAGTCCCACCGCCATAGGATGCCCGCCATAATGCGTAAGCAAATCAGAACAGGCAAACACCGCATCACATAGAGGAAATCCCTCAACACTTCTTCCTGATGCCTTGGCTTTCTCACCATTGCGTGAAATAATAATTGTCGGCTTTCCGTATGCCTCTTTTATTCTTGAAGCGACAATTCCGATTACTCCCTGATGCCAGTCCTCCCCATCAATTACCAATATCCTGTCAAGCACCATATCTGGGTTATTTTTTATGGTTTCATCAATTTTACTGACTATATTTTTTTCAATCTGCTGTCTTTCAGAATTATCTGAACATAATCGACAGGCTATTTCGTCAGCCTCTTTTTCGTCCTCTGTCAGAAAAAGCGATACAGATTTCTGAGAAAGCCCCAATCTGCCAACAGCATTTATCCTTGGTACAATAGTAAAGGAAATATTGCCTGCTGTAATAGGCTTGCCTGTAAGTCCTGAGTTTTCCACTAATGCATTTAATCCAAGTCTTTCGCAATTTACAATATTCTTAATTCCATTCTTAACAAAAACCCTGTTTTCGCCTGTAAGCTCAACAATATCGCCAATAGTACCTATTGCAAGCAAATCGGAGTAATTTTCAAGTAAAGACGGTAAGTCGCAGTATTCACCCTCCAAAGCCATAATCAGCTTAAATGCAACTCCGACACCTGACAAGTGTTTAAATCTGCTCGGACAATCTGCCCTGTGCAAATCTACAACCGCACAAGCATTCGGAAGCTCTCTAAGTGGCATATGGTGGTCGGTTACTACTGTATCAATCCCCAGAGAATTTGCATAATCAATTTCGTCAAGTGCTGAAATTCCGTTATCAACCGTAATAATAAGCTTTATTCCCTTTTCGTGCAGAGTGTCAACCGCACCCCTGTTCATTCCATAGCCCTCATTTTCTCTTGACGGTATGTAATAGATAACATTCGCACATATCGCATCAAGATAAGAGTAAAGCAAGGTCGTTGAGGTTACTCCGTCCGCATCATAATCGCCATAAACGCAAATTGGCTCATAATCATCAATAGCCCTGCGGATTCTTTCAACAGCCTTATCCATATCCTTTATTTCAAATGGGTCTGCAATTTTGTCCTCATTAAAAAGAAAATCTTCAATCTGTTCTTTTGTATTAATATTTCTTATGCGGAGCAACATTGCCACTATTGCCGGCAGTTCATAGTCCTTTTGAATTTTTGCCGCATCATTTTTATCAAGCGGTGCAACTGTCCATAGTTTCAAAATGCCGCATCCTTTCCTTTAAAATCAAAACTTCAAAATCAATATTTTATTAACATTTTTAATTAGTAATTCTCATTAATAACTACTAATTGTTGTATTCGCTCAGCATCGACTCTGCGTGCGACAAAGCCGCCTCTGTTATGTTCACACCACCGATAATTCGTGCAAGCTCATTTTTTCTGCCGTTATGGTCAAGCTCTGAAACATCGGTAAATGTTCGTCCCTGCTCAACCTGCTTGCGTATGAGATAATGATTATCTGCAAGTGCGGCAATCTGTGCCTGATGTGTAACACACAATACCTGACTGCTTGCTGAAACTTCCTTTAGCTTTAAGCCTACCTTTTCAGCGGCTGAACCTGAAATTCCTGTATCAACCTCATCAAAAATAAGAGTATCAATTATATCTGTGCTTGCAAGAACTGTTTTTATCGCAAGCATCATTCTTGAAAGCTCACCACCGGAGGCAATTTTTGCTACAGGTCTGGGAGTTTCTCCAGGATTTGCAGATATAAGCAATTCTATTTTATCTATGCCCTTTGAGCAAAAATCTACCCTTTCAAACTGCGGTACAATCTCAACATTCGGCATATTTAAAAACTTCATTTCAGCCTTGACCTTTTTTGCAAAATCTTCTGCTACTCTGTGTCTTAATTTACTTAGCTTTTCTGCAATAACCGCAGTCTTTTCTTCTGCAATTCTGCACTTTTCAATTAATTCATCACGATTTCTATCATAATTCAGTAATTCTTCAAGTCTTTCCTGCATTTCAAGTGCAAGCTGTGGCAGGTCATTGCAAGGCATATTATATTTTCGTGAAAGTCTGTTCAAAAGGTCAAGTCTTTCCTCAACCTCCTCCAACCTCTGTGGGTCACTTTCAAGCGAATCAAGTGCATCATTTATACTTTCTGAGCAATCCCTCAGATTATAATATACATCTGAAAGCTGTTCAGATATTTTTTCATATTCACTATTATAATCTGCCACACGCTGTATGCTGTTCATTGCTGAGTCAACCGCCTCAACACCACCTACAGAGTCATCATCTCCGCCAAGTGCTGATTTTGCCTGATTAAGCAAAGAAAAAATCTTTTCAAAGCTCATAAGATAGGTTCTTTCCGCTTCAAGAGATTCTTCCTCGTCCTGCTTAATATCTGCTTCAAAAAGCTCCTTAGACTGAAAGGATAGCAAATCAATTTCCCTTAGTCTTTCGCTTTCATCTGAATCAGCGTCATTCAATTTATTTTTAAGAATTTTATATTCCTTGTATTCCTTTTTATAACCTTCAAGCAGTTCAGCACAATTACCAAAGCTGTCTATATAATCTATATGAGTTTCAGGAGAAAAAAGCTCATAGCTTTCGTGCTGACCATGAATATTAATCAGACTTTTTGAAAGCTCCCTGAGCATTGATACTGTAGCAGGTCTGCCGTTTATTTTACAGTTGCTTTTTCCGTTCTGACTTAGTGTCCTTTGCAAAATAAGTGTACCCTCATCATCTGAAAAACCAAGCTCTTCAAGCTTTTCAACAACATTACTGTTTATATTTTCAAACTGAGCGACAACAAGTGCAGACTTCTCCCCTGTACGGATAATTTCCTTTGAGGTGCGTTGTCCCATAATTGCGTTTATAGAATCAATAATAATACTTTTTCCTGCACCTGTTTCACCTGTCAGAACATTTAGTCCCTTTTTAAAATCAATCGAGGTTTTCTCAATAACTGCAATATTTTCAATATATAAAGTCTGTAGCATTGGTCATCGTTCCTGTTAAATCAATTTTTTTAATTCATCTGCAAAATTAAGGGCAAGCTCAGCCGAGCGACAGGCAACAAAAATTGTATCATCACCTGCAATAGTTCCTACCACAAGACTGTGATTAAGATTATCAAGTGATGCACAAACAGCCTGAGCCATTCCGCTGAAGGTTTTTATTATAACGAAATTTTCAGCATTATCAATCGACCTTACGGCATTTGAAAAAAGGGTGCTGAAACCTGAACGCATATCACTTGAATTTTTTTCAGCCGAGATATAACGATATTTTCCATCATCACCAAGACTTTTTACAAGTCTTAAATCCTTAATATCCCTTGAAATAGTAGCCTGAGTAGCCTTATACCCCTCTGCCTTGAGAATATTAAGCAATTCGTCCTGAGTTTCAATAGCCTGCTCTGAAATAATATCAAGGATTCTTGAATGGCGTCCTGATTTCATCAGATTTCCCTCTCTTTCAGCTTTTCGTTAAGCCTTTTGTAGAAATTGCGTTTATTAAGTGAAATAAGCTTTAGTGAAAGCTCAGATTTTCTGATAATAACCTTGTCATTTGCCAGAATATCAACATTTTTTTCACCGTCAATGGTAAGCACACAACAGCAATCATGCGGAATTTTGACCTCAACAGCAAGCGTACTGTCACCGCTGAATAAAACCGAACGAGAAAAAAGTGAATGTGGGCAAACAGGAGTCATAAGAATACAATCCATTTGCGGTGCAACAATCGGACCACCTGCCGAAAGAGCGTAAGCAGTAGAGCCTGTCGGAGTAGAAAAAAGCAGACCGTCAGCTCTGTATTTTGCAATAGCCTCATTATTCAGGGAAAGCTGGAGGTCAACAATTCTTGATAGCTGACCACGAGCAATAATAGCATCATTAACAGCGAGGTAATGCTTTGAATTATCTCCTTTTATAACCTCAACATCAAAAAGTATTCTTTCCTCAATAGAATAATTGCCGTCAATCAGATGAACCAGCTTGCTTATTTCCTCAGGTTCAACATCAGCGGCAAAGCCGAGCCTGCCGACATTCACACCGATAAGAGGTTTATCTGATTTTGCAGAATATTTGGCAGCATGGATAATCGTGCCGTCACCACCGACAGTTATTGCAATATCACAGCTTGCAATAAGCTCTTCAATACTATCAAAGTAAGAAATCTGTATTCCTCTGAAAAAGGGCTTACACTCTGAAAGCATAAATACCTCAGCATTGTTGGAAAGCATAAGTATAGCAATTCCCTGAGCACAGGAAATCGCTTCTTTTTTTGATAAATTAACAACAACGGCAGTTCTCATAGCCGACACGCCACCCCTCATAATATTTTTTAAGATTTTTATCAGAAAGCCTGATT
>JAKSRB010000018.1 GCA_024403825.1 Ruminococcus sp.
TAACAATTTGCAGTATGTTGCCTATTTTAATAATTGGTTATCGTTATAAGGCTTTATGGGGCTGTGTTACAGGTCTTGTAATGGTCTGGTTCAGATGATTTTCGGATTATCAAATTTCAGTTATGCAACATCTTTTGTTGCGGCTATAATGATTCTTCTTTTTGATTATCTTTTTGCTTTTGCTGTTGTAGGATTTGGTGGGTTATTCAGAAATATAAAAAGCCAGCCTTTAGGACTTGCTTTGGGTGGTTTGGCAGCAGGTTTTGGACGATTTGTATGCCATTTTATCAGCGGTGTAACTGTTTGGGGTGGTTTTGCAGAGGATATGCCTGCTTGGTTATACTCGATTGTTTATAATGGTGCATATATGCTTCCTGAAACAATTATACTTATGGTTGGTGCGGTAATTGTTGGTTTGATAATAGATTTCCGCAGCCCAAGGCTTTCTGCTGTAAAAAAAGATAATAATACATAATATTAAGGTGCTGTGAAAAATGAAGTCTAAAAACTACATTTTTTACAGCACCTTTGATTTAAAAATATTTCCTATTAAAGTTCCTCTAAAGCAAGCTCAATGGCATTTGAAAGCTGGTCAGGACAAGATGTTCCTTTGCCTCTGCAATCAATTCCCCTGAGTTTTTTTATAGCCTCATTAGCATTCATTCCGATTACAAGCTTACTAACACCGGTTGTGTTGCCTGCACAGCCACCTATTATTTCACATTTTACAATGTTTTCATTTTCGTCAAGCTCAACATTCATTTGCCTTGAACATACTCCAGATGGTGTATATGTAGTCATATTATCTTTCCTTTCAGATTATCGTGATTTTGTATCTATATAGTATCATATTTAATTTAAAAAATCTACAAATTTTTTGATTTTTCCTTTTTTCTATGTTATAATTATTGTATTAAATTTTTAGGTGTTGATTAAATGTCTGTTAAATTAAATCTTGGAGTTTGGAGTTCGGTTTTTGCTGTTCCCTCTAAAATTGTTGATGAGGGTTTGAAATTTTCTGACGGTGTAAAGCTGAAGGTTTTGCTTTATGTTCTGAGAAATTCTGAAAAAATGCTCTCTGATGAAGAAATCTCAAAGGGTACCGGTGTTAATGTTACCGATGTTCCTGAGGCTCTTGATTACTGGGTAAGCTTTGGTGTACTTGATAAGGCAGATAACGATTATATTCTTGCAGAGAATAATAATTCTGTGTATGATACCGTCAAATCATCACTTGAACAGAGTAATTCTGATTTGCCTGCGGTATCAAATACTACCTCTGAAAATACTAATATTAATTCAACTGTTCAGGATAGTTCGGTTTCTCAGCCTATGAAATTTACCCCTGATAATGTTAATAATGATATTTTGCCAGAAAAGTCTAAGCCTGAGCAGAGCAAGCAAAAGTTTACTGTATCACGCCTGCAAAGACCTGATTATGTTTTTACGGCTCAAAGACTTGCAGTTGATGAAGAGCTGAAAATTCTTGTTAATGAAGCTCAGATGTCACTTGGCAAAACTCTTGGAAATACTGATATTTCGGTATTGCTAATGCTTAAGGATACTTGCGGACTTCCGCTTGATGTGTTATTTATGCTAATTCAGTATTGCATTAGTATTGATAAACCGAATATCCATACAATAGAAAAAATTGGTCTTGAATGGGCAAATGACGGAATTTATTCACTTGAGGCAGCTGAGCAGAAAATTGCAAGCGTACAGCAGACAAGCAGAAATTTTTCTATTGTATCATCAACATTTGGCTTAAAAAATGCAGGCTCACCGTCTGAAAAACAGAGAAAATTTGCTGACGAATGGGTTGGCAACTGGAAATTCTCTCCTGAAATGCTCAGAGTTGCATATGAACGCTGTATAGATAAACATTCAACAATAAACTGGAATTACATAAACGGTATTCTTAATAATTGGAATACAAACAATATACGCAATATTGATGATTTAAAAGCATCAGAAGCAAGCAATTCAAAGACATTAAAGGATAAGCAGTCAGGAACTTCTATAGATTATGAGAAATTAAACAAAATAACTGTACCTGATTTTGATTAAGTGCCAAAGGATAAATATTCCTGAATTTGTGAAAGGAACAGTAAAATTATGGGTTATAGCAGAAATACTTTTCAGCTTGCAAAGCAAAAAATTTATGAACGCAGATTAAATGCAGAGCATACTGCTGATAGGCGTCGTGAAATTGTGTTTGCAAAGGTTCCAAGACTTGCTGAGATTGAAAAGGAAATATCTTCACTTAACATTAAAACGGCAAGAATTGTAATCGGTGGTGGAGATGTAGTCGAAGAGATGAAAAAGCTTCGTGACAGAAATCTATATTTGCAAGGCGAGTTTAAAGAGCTGCTGGCAAAAAACGGCTATTCAGAAAATGTGCTTGAACCTAAATATGTTTGCCAAAAATGCAATGACAGCGGATATTATGAAACTGACGATGAAAGGACAGTAATGTGTTCCTGCTTGAAAAATATGCTTATAACCTGTGCTTGTGAGGAGCTTAACAGAACCGCTCCTTTGTCGCTTTCAACCTTTGAATCCTTTGATATAGACCTTTACGACAAGAAAAAAGATGAAAGGCTTGGAATTTCACCATACTTTATGATGAGTAAAATTTTTGAGTACTGTAAAAAGTATGCAGATAACTTCACTCCTATGTCAGAAAATATTCTTATGAAGGGTAATACAGGTCTGGGAAAAACACATCTTTCCCTGGCGATAGCAAATGAGGTTATAAAAAAAGGTTATGGAGTAATATATGTGTCAGCTCCTACCTTGCTTTCAAGACTTGAAAAAAATTATTTTTCAAACAATGTTGATGATAATATGGATGAAATGCTTACAAGCTGTGACTTGCTTATTATTGATGATATTGGAACAGAATTTCGCACGCTATTTTCTTCTTCTCAGCTATATAATATTTGCAATACAAGAATGTTGCTTGGAAAGCCTATGATAGTAAACACAAATCTTACAGCAGAGCAAATGAGCAAAAATTATACTGACAGATTTGTTTCAAGAATTTTCGGCAATGCAAAAAAGCTTGATTTTCTTGGGGAAGATATAAGGGTAAGTAAAAATTTATGATAATAAACTCCGTAGTTCAAAAAATGAATTGCGGAGTTTTTGTTTAAAAATAATTTATATTTTACATTTTTGAGCATATTATATTTGAGTGTGAACATTTTTAAAATAATGACAATAACATAGTAATTAGTGTTGCTTGACTTTTGTTAAAAATAGTAATATAATTTAGATAATTAGTTTTATATCGAACTGTTTTATATCGAATAGTTTAATATAAAACTTCATTTTTTCGTGGAGGTGAAATTATGTATTGCAATTCAAAACGCAGTGAGTCTATTGGTCACGAAATCAAGGCTGTTAATCATATTTTGCAACGCAAATTGCTTGCTGCGGCTTCTGATGCTGGTGTTGATAAAATTACTATTATGCATGGCTGGATTATCGGTTATCTGTGTAATCATGCAAATAGCGATGTTTTTCAAAAGGACCTTGAGGCGGAATTTGCAATATCCCGTTCAACCGTTACTAATATTTTAAAGCTTATGGAGAAAAAAGGCTATATTGAACGAATTTCAGTTGAGAGTGATGCAAGACTTAAAAAAATTATTGTGACGGAAAAGGGAATAGGTATCAACAATATCCTTGAAAAAACTATTGAGGAAAACGAAAAAAGGGTCGTTAGTATTTTTACTGACGATGAAAGACAAACTTTTTTAAGCTTGATTGATAAGCTTAGAAAGGGACTTGAAAACAGTTGATTATTTTTTAGGAGGAATAATATGATTAAAACTTTGGGCAAGCATATTAATGGCTATGTCAAAGAATCTGTATTGACTCCGCTTTCAATGATACTTGAGGTTATAATGGAAATGTTTATTCCACTTTTAATGGCCTCAATGATTGATGATGGTGTCAACAGGGGAGATATGAGCACAATTCTCCGCATTGGAATATTGATGTTCATTTGTGCTTTGATTGGCTTATTTGCAGGAATTATGGGTGGTGTATTTGGTGCTAAGGCATCAGCTGGCTTTGCTAAAAATCTCAGACAGGCTATGTTTGAAAATATTCAGACCTTTTCATTTGCAAGCATTGATAAGTTTTCTACAGCAGGTCTTGTAACAAGACTTACCACCGATGTTACAAATCTTCAGAATGCCTATCAGATGCTTTTGAGAATGTGTTTCAGAGCACCATTCAGTCTGATTATTGCAATGGTTATGACTTTTATTATCAATGCTAAGCTTGCAAGTATATATCTTATTGCGATTATATTTTTGATAATAGTATTTGCTTTTCTGCTAAAGGCAACATATAAATATTTTAATCAGGTTTTTGAAAGATATGATGACCTTAACTCAAGTGTGCAGGAAAATATTACTGCTATCAGAGTTGTAAAAGCATTTGTTCGTGAAGATTTTGAGATTACAAAGTTCAACAGAGCCGCAAGTAATCTTTATAAGCTGTTTGTAAAGGCTGAAAATGCAATAATTTCTGTTTCGCCAATTATGATGATTACTACTTATGGTTGTATTATCGCTATAAGCTGGTTTGGTGCAAAAATGATTGTTGGTTCAGAGCTTACAACAGGTGAATTGACAAGTATGCTTACTTATTGTATGAATATCCTTATAAATTTACTTATGGTAGCGGTTGTATTTGTAATGGTTACAATGTCGCTTGCAAGTGCAAAGCGTGTATCACTTGTTTTAAACGAAAAAACTGATTTGACAAATCCTGAATCACCGATTTATAAGGTTGAAAACGGATGTATCAGCTTTAACAATGTTTCATTCAGTTATGATAAAAACAGTGAAAAGCCTGTGCTTGATAATATTAATCTGAATATAAAATCAGGTGAAACTGTAGGAATAATCGGAGGAACAGGAAGCTCAAAAACAAGCCTTGTAAATCTTATCGGAAGATTGTATGATGTAACAGAGGGTTCGGTTTGCGTTGGCGGAAAAGATGTCAGAAGCTATGACCTCGAAACACTTCGTAATGAAGTATCTGTAGTATTACAGAGCAATGTGCTTTTCAGCGGTACAATCTTTGATAACCTGAGATGGGGCAATGAAAATGCAACTGAGGAAGAATGTATAAGAGCGTGCAAGCTGGCATGTGCAGATGATTTTATCCAGAGCTTTCCGGAAAAATATAATACCCACATTGAACAGGGCGGTACAAATGTTTCAGGCGGACAAAAACAAAGACTTTGTATAGCAAGGGCAATTCTGAAAAATCCTAAGATTTTAATTCTTGATGACTCAACAAGTGCTGTTGATACCGCTACAGATGCAAGAATACGCAGGGCTTTTAAAGAGGAAATACCTGATACTACAAAAATTATAATTTCTCAGAGAGTGTCAAGTGTAGAAAATGCAGATAAAATTATAGTTCTTGATAGTGGAAAGATAAGTGCAGTTGGAACACATCAGGAATTAATTGAAAAAAGTACAATTTACAACGAAATCTACACAGCACAGACGAGTGCAAGCGGAGATTTTGACCAGAAAGGAGAGTTGTAATATGCCTGCTCCGGGAGGACCACGAGGACACAGAAATATGGGGCAAAGACCAAAGGTCAAAAACCCAATGAAGCTTTTGAAAAGACTGCTTGGTGTTGTTTTTAAGAAGTATAAATTTCATATAATATTTGTACTAATATGTATAGTGGTGAGTGTACTTGCAAATGTTCGTGGAACATTGTTCATACAGACACTTATCGACAATTATATTATACCAATGCTTGGTGAAGAAAATCCTGATTTCAAGCCACTTTTAATTGCTATAGGCAAGGTTGCAGTCTTTTATCTTATTGGTGCGGCAGCTACCTTTACACAGGCAAAAATTATGGTTTATGTAACTCAAGGTACTATGAAGGATTTAAGGTGCCAGATTTTTGAGCATATGGAAAGTCTGCCAATAAAATATTTTGATACCCACGCTCATGGCGATATTATGAGTGTATATACAAATGATGTCGATACACTTCGCCAGATGATTAGTCAGAGTATGACACAGATTTTCCAGAGCGTAATCACTATTGTTGCAGTTCTCGTAAGTATGATTAGTCTAAGTATTCCGCTGACACTTGTAAATCTTGCAGTAATTGCATTAATGCTTTTTGTTACAAAATATGTTGCAGGCAACAGCGGAAAGTATTTCCTTGCACAGCAGACCGCTCTGGGTAAAGAAAACGGATATATTGAAGAAATGATGAACGGTCAGAAGGTTGTTAAGGTATTTAATTACGAAAAGAAGAGTATAGAAGAATTTAAGAAGCTTAATGATGAGCTTTTTGAAAGCTCCTACAATGCCAATAAATATGCAAACCTTATTGGACCTGTAAATGTTCAGCTTGGAAATGTAAACTATGTTTTATGTGCAATAGTGGGAGGTATTCTCGCATTGAACGGTTTCTGGGGATTTACACTTGGCGGGCTTGTAAGCTTTTTATCATTCAACAGAAGCTTTAGTCAACCTATAAATCAGGTAAGCCAGCAGTTTAACAGTATTGTAATGGCTCTTGCTGGTGCAGAGCGTGTATTCAATCTGCTTGATGAAAAATCTGAAACAGACGAAGGCTATGTAACACTTGTAAATGTAAAGAAAATCGGAGATACATTTGAAGAAACAACTGAGCATACAGGCTTATGGGCATGGCGTCATCAGCACAAGGATACTGGTAAGGTTGAATACAGGGAGCTTAAAGGTGCAGTAGTAATGGATGATGTAGATTTTGGCTATAATGATGACAAAATTGTACTTCATAATGTAAAGCTGTACGCAGAGCCTGGAGAAAAAATCGCATTTGTAGGTTCAACAGGTGCAGGCAAAACCACAATAACAAATCTGATAAACAGATTTTATGATATTCAGGACGGTAAAATCCGTTATGACGGCATAAATATCAATAAAATTAAAAAATCAGATTTAAGGCGTTCACTCGGAATAGTATTGCAGGATACACATCTATTTACAGATACAGTAATGGAGAATATCCGATACGGCAGACTTGATGCAACAGATGATGAAGTAATAGCTGCGGCAAAGCTTGCAAACGCTGATACATTTATAAGACAGCTTCCGGAGGGATATAATACTATTCTGAAAGGTGACGGAGGAAATCTCAGTCAGGGACAGCGACAGATGCTTGCAATAGCAAGGGCAGCGGTAGCAGACCCACCGGCATTGATACTTGATGAGGCAACAAGCTCAATAGATACAAGAACAGAAAAAATGGTTCAGGATAGTATGGATAAGCTTATGCATGGAAGAACAACATTTGTAATTGCACACAGGCTTTCAACTGTAAAAAATTCTGATTGCATAATGGTACTTGAGCAGGGAAGAATTATTGAGCGTGGCACACACGAGGAATTATTAAATCAAAAGGGCAAGTATTATCAGTTATATACAGGCAAAACAGCCTGACTTGAATTAATATAATGAAAATATAGCTGTGGGGAATGGATAGAAATACCATTTCCCACAGCTTTTTTGATTAATATATTAGTTTAAAGATTGAAAAGTAATATTATATAGCAGAATTAAAAAATGCAAGGAGAAGTTTTTTTACCTCTTCTTGCATTTTAATTGCTTTGTGTATTTATTTTTCTTCAGCTTCAGATACCTTTTCAGTATCAGGAATATACTTTAATTTCTGCACAAGCTTTATTATTGAAGTGTATTTACCGTTCAAAATACAGCTTATTCCGTAAGCCGCAAATGGAGTAAGTAGTGGTATATATGTTAAAATATACTGTGATTTTCCTTCAAATAATAAATGATAACCAAATCCACCGAGAATTACAAGAGGGAGGATGACTGTCTGAGTATTGCTTTTCTTATTTAAAAACATACAATATACTCCGACAGAAAAGGCTATATACAATATCTGAATATAATAATTAAAGAATAATTCAAAAAATTGTCCAAGGCTTGCATTATACATACTTGTACCAATTCCGTTTAAGCTGTAATAGTGTCCCTTAACCTTACTTACCCATATGCTTTCAAAGGTAGGCTCGTTCCATTGGCTGAGTATTTTCTTTCCGAAGAAATCTATTGTGTAAGCAGAATCACCAGACATTCTGTTAAGCTTGGTGTTAATATCCTGCCATGCCATTGCATTAGCTTTTTCAGTATCAAATGAACTGTTTATATATGTGTCAACACCTGATTTGCTGTACCAGCCAGGAGCCATATATGAATCACTCAAACCAATATTCAAATATAAAACCTGAGAAACACCACTTGGCAGTTTTACATTTGCTCTTGATTCATAACTCATTATGATAAGATTGCTTGCTCCTGTTGTTGCAATGCAGAGTATAAGTGCAAATACAAGACTTTGCCACTTTTTGTTTGAAACGGTATGAATTATCAGTACGATAACAAATGCAACAAGATATATCATATTGTTATATTTTGCCAGAGTTGCAATTACTAACAAAATACCGCAAGGGATAAGCAGTTTGTATTTTGAAGTCTGGAAATATTTTATCAGGAAGTAAACTGACCATACTGCAAAGCACATTCCCATAATATTTCCGTAAGCAAATGTACTGAACAGCATTGGCTGGAAGCATCCTGCAAGCAATAATATTGTGAAAAATTCTATTGATAATTTCTTAAATAAAAGCCTTGAAATCTTTGCTAAGCCAAGGTAGGCAACAGCAACACAGATTGCATTTATGACTTCAAGAGGCTGTGCAGTTGCAGTTCCGAAAATTCTGTAAATCATTTCGCAAATGAAAACAAATCCAAGCTGGAATGGATAAAATTTAAAATAGGAGTTGCCTGCATAAAAATCCTTGTTATAGAAATTGGCACCATCAATAAAGGATGTATATATACCTTTTGTGGCATTTGTTGCAGTTTCAAAAATATTCTGGCTGTCGGCAGCTGGAATTGATGAAACAGACATAACCCATATTAGTCCCAGTACAAATGTATATGCAACAAGAGCAATTTCAAGATATTTCATATTTACTTTTGCAAAAAAGTCATAATGCTTTTTCATTTTAAAAATAAATATGCCAAAAAGTGCGGTAATTAATATGTTAAATGGAATAGTATCGTTTTGGTATAAAATTACCTCATTACCGTAATTCGTTGGGTCTATGACGCTTGTCTGTATCATACTCATAATTGCTATGTATCCAAAAGCTACAAAAACAAGCAGACATATTAAGTTTACGATTACATATTCTAAAGTGTTTTGTCTTTTGCGGTTTGTAATGGTTGAAGAGTGATTTGCAGATTTCTTTTTGTTTTGTGATTTAACCGTTGAATTAGATTTATTGTTACTTTTCTTATTCATCTTATTATCCTATCTATTAAAATTCGTGTTTTACTGAACGAGTAAACAATGCACTTATTGCATCCTTTACATCAAGTCCTTCAAAAAGAATTTTGTAAATAGAACTTACAATCGGTAAATCAACATTATATTCTTCGCCAAGCTTGTAAAGTGCCTTTGAGGTCATTACACCTTCGGCAAGCTTTTCAAATTTAATTCCCTGCACATAATCTTCACCAAATTTACGGTTATGGCTCCAAGGAGAAAACAGCGTTGCCTCGTAATCTCCGAGATGACAAAGACCATAGGCACTTGTTTCTTTTCCGCCAAGTGCTTTTATAAGTCTTGCAATTTCTCTTGTTCCCCTTGCCATCAAAGCTCCCTTTAAGGAGGTATAATGCAAACCGTCAAGCATACCTGCGGCAATACCTACAACATTTTTTGCCGCTGCACCAATCTCACTGCCTATAAGGTCAGTGCCAAAGTAAAACCTGATAAGCTCACTTGTAAATTCGTTTACAAGCATTTCCTTGACCTGTTGGTTTTTACTGTCTATTACCATACAGTTTGGAATACCCTTTACATAGTCCTGAGGATGTCCGGGACCAACCCAGACTGCAACAGGAGTTTTTTCTTCATCTACAAAGTCACAAACAACCTCAGAAAGTCTTTTACCTGTTGTTGCTTCGACACCCTTCATACAAAGGACAATAATTTTTCCGTCAAGATTATTTTTAGAAATTTCCTCAAAGTAAGAACGGAGATACTGGGAGGAAATAGAAATAACGATTACCTCGGCTCTGTCAACAGCTTTTTTTAAATCTGAGGAAACCTCTATTGACACAGGAAATTCAAGATAATCATTTTTATGAGTTGATTTAAGCTGAATAAACTCAGGAGCATCAGCAAGACCGCAGGATAAAACATTATGACCGATTTTGTCAAGATACCAAGCGATACAGCTGCCCCATCTGCCACAACCTAATACAGAAATATTCATATATATCTACCAGCTTTTATAAAAATTGAAATTATAAGTTATATGTTGATAAAACAAAAATATCCCCGCCTGACCGTATGATTTAAATAATAACCTGCCTACGAGTCAGCAGGTGGGTACCCGCCTTTAAGCATCAGGCTCCCTTCTTCCGAATACGGGAGGTCTGCACACCGCTTAATAGAGCTAAGTTCCCGAAGAAAATATTGTAGGGTTATTTTAAAATCATTCGCGTA
This sequence comes from Ruminococcus sp., assembly GCA_024403825.1. Lineage (GTDB taxonomy): Bacteria > Bacillota > Clostridia > Oscillospirales > Acutalibacteraceae > Ruminococcoides. Next base: position 10,589 of record JAKSRB010000018.1, read on the forward strand.
TCAGGCAGGGAAATAATTGCCTATACAATTATTATGAAACATCAAAGAACAATATTAATATTATTCCTCAAATAAATCCTTGTTATTCTCTCTGAAGATTGTATCAATCTTGTCAAGCAAAGCTTCATCCTCAAGCTCAACAAATTCTTCTTCACCGTCAATTTCCTCAGCTTGGAAAATGTAATATTCACCAGGGTCATTAACAGCATCAGCAGGGTCTTCATAATAAGGATAAAGTATATAGAACTTACCGTCCTCGTTTTCTATTGTATCAAGAACTTCAAATTCGATTTCTTCTCCGTCATCACTAACAAAAGTAACTAAGTCAGCAGTATAATCATTGGACATATTGTTTGCCTCCTTTATTCTATAACTAATTTTACAATTTTTCTGCAATTAAGTCAAGAGAATTATAGATAATAGTTTAAATTTTGTTTAAAATATTTTTTAATAAACAAAAAAATCAAAAAAAATAAAATAATTTTAAAAAAAGTGTTGACAATATACAATACTTGTGATATATTATTTATCGTAATGAAAATCATTTTTAATTTTTGATAATTAGCGTGCTTGATTACCCCATAAAATTACCTAAAAACCGACGGCTTTTTGCTGTCGGTTTTTACATTACATTTGAATTTTGTTTTTACAATAAATTTAGCTTGCAAATTATCTTTTAAAGTAATATAATGCTATCAGTAATATATGTTGCTATGGAGCTTGATTTTTGGCTTATATCGTGAGAAATATGGATTTTAATGGGATTTTGTTTTTATTCTATAATATAATAGTTTAGGATAAGCTTTAGGGGTTTTTATGAAAAGTTTTGATAAACTGCCCTCTCAGTTTCAAAATGATGAGGTCAGATATTATTATGATATTCTGAACAGTAAAAAAGCAAGCCTTGCTTTTAAAAGATTTACTGATATTATTTTTTCTGTTATATTGCTAATTATTCTGATAATACCGATAATTATTATTGCAATTATTGTTAAAACTACATCTGAAGGCGATATATTTTTCCGTCAGGAGAGGGTAACAACTTATGGCAGAAAATTTAAAATTTTAAAATTCCGTACAATGGTGCAGAATGCTGATAGTATGGGTTCACTTGTAACTACTGAATCGGACAGCAGAGTTACAGAAATAGGAAAATTTTTAAGAAAATACCGACTTGATGAATTGCCACAGATTTTTAATGTTCTTGCAGGTGATATGTCTGTTGTAGGAACTCGTCCAGAGGTTCAGAGATATGTTGATGAATATAAGCCTGAATATTACGCTACATTGCTTATGCCTGCCGGAATAACCTCACTTGCATCTATAATGTATAAGGACGAGGAAAAGCTTCTTGGTACAGGCTGTGATGTTGATGAAACATATATAAATATTATTCTTCCTGAGAAAATGAAATATAATCTTGAATATACGGAGCATTTCGGCTTTTTCTCGGATGTTAAGCTTATTTTTAAAACTGCAAAAGAGGTTTTTGTTAGATAAATAAGAGGTTATGATATGAAAAATATACGCTCTAAAATCATAGACTCATCACTTTTTCGTAGATATTATGTAATAACATTGTATCTTACTAATATTGCATTTATCCAGATTCCTGCAATATCCTTGGCTGTACTTTTGTTTATCTGGGGTGCATACCTGGTGTATTATAATCAGAAGGAGTATAATACATTATTTAAGCTGCGTTTTGGGCTTTGGATTGGTTCTTTTCTTGGAATTACATTGCTTTCTATTATGCTGAATTTTTCAGTTACTATTTTGTACAGTCTTTTGATGTTTGCACATATTTCTATATGCTTCAGCATTTTTTATGGTCTGCATACTGAACCTGATTTGGATTTTCGCAAGGAATTATATTTTATTGCCAAGGTTATCGTTTATATGACTACAATTTTTAATGTAATTGGAATTGTATGTCTTATGTGCGGATTTTCCTTTGAATGGTATTGGGTAAAGTTTACTATTTATGAAAACAGATTTACCGGTGTATTTGTAAACCCTAATATTCTTGGTTTTATTACTGTAGTTGCAATGTTTTGTTGTCATATGCTCTATAAAAATGATTTTGTAAAATCTGTTAAAAAATCAAGAATCAGCAGAATCTGGATAATTTCCTGTGGTACAACAAGCTTTTTTTCACTAATGCTTTGTGATTCAAATGCATCTATGGTGCTTGCACTTGGTTATATTATGGTTTATCTTGCTTATTGCTTTTTTGCAGATAAAATTGATATTTCGAGGGCAGGAAAAACTGTTTCAAAATCTAAAATATTTATAAAAATAGTTGCATTAATGCTTTTGTGTTGTTTCCTTTGTGGTTCAGTTCTGGTATTCAGAGTGATTTGTCAGGCTGGTTTTTCTACAATAGTATCAAAATCTACCTCGTTAATAAGTGTAGTATTCAATGGTTCTGAAAATGATACGATTATTGCTGATAATTCTAATTCTTCAGGCAATATTAAGAAAAATTCATTAACTTCAAATTCAAAAAATAATTCTGAGGTAAGCTTTAATCATGAAAACTCCAATATTGACAGCGGTAGATTTAAGCTTTGGGCAGAATCATATACTCTATTCAGAATTTCACCTATAATCGGTATATCAAATGGAAATATCGTAATGTATAGCGAGGAATATGCAAATGGTGTTTTAAGCTATTCTTATCATAACAGCGATTTGCATAATGGCTTTCTTACACTTCTTGTATCATCAGGAGTAATCGGATTTATTGTGTTTTGTATTTTTGGTTTCAGATTTGCAAAGCATTCCGCACAGCATTTATTTTTGCAAAAGAATACATTCCGCAATGATATTTACCCATGTATGTTTGCGTTTTTATCTGCATATCTTTTGTACGCATTGTTTGAAAAAGCCTTACTTTATGATGTTTCATTTATGGTTATATGGTTCTGGCTTATTATGGGATATTTGAGTTGCTATATTATGAAGTTTGAACCTATGCTTGAAACTCAGTATCTTTTTCATAAAAAACAACTCACAAGAACTCTGCTATAAATCTTGTATAATTTAACAAAATGATGTATAATAACCGTAGGTGCAGTTTTTTGTACCTGCGGATTTTTATTTAAGGAATGATTGACTTGAATTATGGATTTGTCAAGGTTGCTGCGGCAACACCACATATAAGAGTTGCTGACTGCAATAATAATGCAGAAAAAATTATTGACCAGATTGAGCAGGCGTACAATGAGGGAGCATCATTAATTACATTTCCTGAGTTATGCGTAACAGGCTATACCTGTTCAGATTTGTTTTTACAAAAGGTGCTTTTAAAATCTGCTGAATCTGCTGTTGAACATATTATTGAGGAAACTGCTGATATGGATATTGTTTCAATAATCGGTGTTCCTATTGCTGTAAAGCAGTCCTTATATAATTGTGCAGTTGTAATCTATATGGGAGATATTCTCGGAATTGTTCCTAAAATCAATATACCTAATTATAGTGAATTTTACGAATTGCGTCATTTTACAAGTGGAACAGCAGGCAAGGATTATATAATAAATTATGCGAATCAGACTGAAATTGATTTATCAGTAAATATGATATTCCAATGCGAAAATATGCCTGATTTTTGTTTTGGTGTTGAAATTTGCGAGGATTTATGGGTGGCTGATTCTCCGTCATCAAAGCTTGCAAAGGCTGGTGCAACTATAATATGTAATCCGTCAACCTCCGATGATGTTATAGGAAAGGCTGATTACAGGAGAAATCTTGTAAAAATGCAAAGCGGTAAATTATTGTGTGGATATATTTATGCAGACTCTGGCATTGGGGAAAGTACAACTGATATGGTATTTTCCGGACAAAATATTATATCTGAAAATGCTTCGGTTCTTGCCGAGAGCAAGAGATTTACTACAGGGATAATTTATGCTGACATTGATGTTGAAAAGCTTTCTTCTGAGCGTCGCAGAATAAATACCTGTATTCCATATGATGATTATGATGTTTTTTGCAAGAGCTTTGATATGGATATTAAGCCTGTAAAGCTTTCAAGAAAATTTGAACAGACACCGTTTGTTCCTAAGGATAAGGATGATTTGTCTGCACGCTGTGAGGAAATTATAACAATGCAGGCAACAGGGCTTGCAACAAGACTTGAACATACAGGAATAAAGAATGTAGTAATAGGACTTTCAGGAGGACTTGACAGTACGCTCGCACTTATTGTAAGTGTACATTCCTTTGATATGCTTGGAATTGACCGTAAGAATATTCATACAGTTACAATGCCTTGCTTTGGTACGACAAAACGCACAAAGTCAAATGCAGAAAAGCTTGCTGAGGCTTATGGTGTATCATTTGAAGAAGTAAATATTACTAAGGCAGTAAGACAGCATTTTGCTGACATCAGACACGACGAAAGTGTAACCGATATTACTTATGAAAATTCTCAGGCAAGAGAAAGAACACAGATATTAATGGATTTGTCGAATAAGTACTCAGGTCTTGTAATCGGAACAGGCGATTTATCAGAGCTTGCTCTTGGTTGGGCTACCTATAATGGTGACCATATGAGTATGTATGCAGTAAATGTATCAATACCAAAAACTTTGGTAAGATATTTGACAGCCTATGAAGCAGAAAAATCTGAGGGCGAGCTGAAAAATGTACTTTTAGATGTTCTTGATACTCCTGTAAGTCCGGAATTACTGCCACCTGATGAAAACGGAGATATTGCACAAAAAACTGAGGATGTTGTTGGTCCTTATGAATTGCACGATTTCTTTTTGTATTATCTGGTACGATTTGGCTTTGCTCCGAGTAAAATATATTATCTTGCAAAGCTTTCTTTTGAGGGTAAGTATGATAATACTGTTATAAAAAAGTGGCTTACAGTATTTGTAAGAAGATTTTTTACACAACAGTTTAAGCGTTCTTGTCTGCCTGACGGTCCAAAGGTAGGTTCGGTAACACTCTCTCCAAGAGGTGACTGGAGAATGCCGAGTGATGCTTCAGTAAAAATGTGGCTTAGCGACCTTGAAAATGAGCAATAATTAGTATTTCGGTGATTATAAATGAAATTATTTATACAAAGAAATCATTCTGCGGATAATATCGTGTTTACAATTTTTGATTATCTGGGAAAAGAAAAGTATGAAATTATCCATACTGATTCTAAAAATAAGAATGAGTTTTATATTTCTGATATAAATAAGAACATAAAAGTAGGCAGGATAAGAAGATTTCCTATACCTACTGCAAATGTATTTTCTATAGCAGTAAATCGCAGACACATAACCTTTGCCTGTCTGTCGCTTTCGCACAGACTAAAATGCTGTTTTTATGGGATTAACTGGTTTATCAACGGAAATCCTGTTACAAAAAATTATAGTATCATTGATGTTGATAATTCTTTGATAGCAGTCCATACAAAAACAGGTGCAAATTGTGAACTGGAAATATGCAGGGAAGCCGATGAGCTTGACAGTATTGCTGTAGCTGTTTGTATAAATCTTATAAATACGGTTGACAATTTTGCAACACAGGCAGTATAATATATTTTATAATATGAAAACAGGGAGGAACTAACTATGGATAAATTATTAAAGCTTTTAAGTACAAATTCCGAGTTTACAACTGCTGAAATAGCGACAATGCTTGGTGAGCCGGAGGACTATATAAAGGCTCAGATAAAGGAATATGAAAGCAAAGGAATTATTAAGGGCTATCAGGCTGTTGTAAATTGGGAAGAAGTAGAGGACAGTTATGTTGAGGCACTTATAGAGCTAAAGGTTACTCCCAAGAAAGAAACGGGATTTGATGAGATGGCAGAGCATTGTATGGCATTTGACGAGGTAGAGTCTGTTTATCTTATGGCAGGCGGATACGATTTTGCCCTGATAGTTCGTGGTGAAACTATGCAGGAAATTGCAATGTTTGTTGCTAAAAAGCTGTCAACTATGGACGGAGTAGTTTCAACAGGAACACATTTTATGCTGCGTCGTTATAAGGACAGAGGAATGACCTTGACTAATTCCGAAGAATTTAAAGACAGAAGGAGCTTAATCCTGTGATAGATTACGATAAATTTTTAAATAAATCTGTAAAAAGTATAAAGCCGTCAGGAATAAGAAAATTTTTTGATATTGCAAATGAAATGGATGATGTAATATCATTGAGTATCGGAGAGCCTGACTTTCAAACCCCATGGCATATCAGAGATGAGGGCATAAGAACACTCGAAAAGGGCAGAACATGGTATTCACCGAACAGAGGTTTTTCAGAGCTTTGCGAAGAAATTTCAAAATATTATAAAAGAAGATTTAATGTTGAGTATAATGCAAAAACTCAGACCTTGGTTTCAGTTGGCGGTAGTGAAGCTATAGATTTGGCATTCAGAACTATAGTTGAAGAGGGTGATGAGGTAATCATTCCAGAACCTTCATTTGTTTGCTATGAGCCACTTGCAGTTATGGCTGGAGGTACTTCGGTAATTATCAACACTAAGAATGAGGATAATTTCCGACTAAAGGCTGATGACCTCAGAAATGCAATAACACCTAAAACCAAAATGGTTGTACTTCCTTTCCCAAATAATCCTACAGGTGCAATAATGGAAAGAAAGGATCTTGAAGAGGTTGCAGAGGTTATTATTGAAAATGATTTGATTGTTTTATCTGATGAGATATATTCAGAGCTTACATACGGTGGTTTAGAGCATGTTTCAATAGCATCCTTGCCGGGAATGTATGAGCGTACAATAGTAATCAATGGTTTTTCAAAATCATACGCAATGACAGGATGGCGACTTGGCTATGCTTTAGGTCCTGAACCTATAATTACGCAGATGGTAAAGCTTCACCAGTATGGAATTATGTCTGCTCCTACAACTGCTCAGTATGCGGCAATAGAGGCACTCAAAAACGGTGACAGAGATGTTGTCAAAATGCGTGATGAATACGATATGCGTAGAAGATTGGTTGTTGACAGCTTCAATGCAATGGGCTTAACCTGTTTTGAACCGCTTGGAGCATTCTATGTATTCCCATGTATCAAAAGTACAGGTCTTACCTCTGAGGAATTTTGTACAAGACTTATAATTGAAAAGCATGTTGCAGTAGTTCCTGGAACTGCATTCGGAGAATGTGGAGAGGGCTTTGTCAGAGTATCTTATTCATATTCAATAAAGCATCTCAGAACTGCACTTGAAAGAATTGGTGAATTTCTTAAGGAGTTAAATTAAATTATGGAAGTTAAGGTACAAGCTCCTGCAAAAATAAATCTTACACTTGATGTTGTCGGCAAACGCCCTGACGGTTATCACGAGTTAAAAACCGTTATGCAGGCGGTTGATTTGTATGATATTATTACAATTACAACTGACGACAACAGCGAAGAAATCACAGTTTCCTGTAATTATGAGGGTGTGCCTTGTGATGACAGCAATATTTGTGCAAAGGCGGCATATAGATTTTTTGATTATACTCATACTGAGCATAAAGGCATACATATTGATATAAACAAGATTATACCAACTCAGGCAGGTCTTGCAGGCGGAAGCAGTGACGGTGCAGCGGTAATTCTCGGTCTTAATTATCTTTATAAAACTATGCTGAGTGAAAAAGAAATGTGCGAAATAGGCGAAAGGGTTGGAGCAGATGTTCCGTTCTGTCTTGTCGGAGGCACTAAGCTTTGCACAGGTATAGGCACAAAAATGCATAAGCTGCCATCATTTAAATGTAAAAATATTGTGATTTGCAAGCCTGATACTGTAAGCGTGTCAACAGCTGAGGCATACAGAAAGGTAGATGCATTAAATTCTCATTCTTCATATACCGATGAAATGGTAAAGGCACTATATAGCTTTGATATTTTCCGTATTACCACAACATTATACAATGATTTTGAGGTTGCCTTACAAATTCCTCAGGTAGTGGATTTAAAGGGAAAAATGCTAAAATGTAAAGCTGACGGAGTTGGAATGAGTGGCTCAGGCTCTGCGGTGTTCGGAATATTTACATCTGAACGAAAAGCAAAAAAGTGTGTTGAAAAGCTAAAGGAAGAATATAGCGAGGTTTTCCTTTGCAAGCCTGTAAAGACAGGCTGTATTGTTGAATAATTTCGGCAAATATTGTTGGATTTTGAAACAATAGGTTATTATGATATTTTGGTGTTAAGTCTTTTTTATAAATCTGATTTAACACCATTTTGTTTTGTAAAAGTGTTAAAACACATAAAAATTATGAATTTCGACAAATTAAAACAACTTAATACTTTACTTTGGTAACTAAATAATGCTATAATGAATAAGAAATATGTCAAATTTAAATCAGGGGGATTTTTTATGAAAAAAATTATTTCATTTTTACTTGTAACTGCAATGCTTGCAACTGCAATGCTTGCAACAGCATTAATAGGCTGTGGAGGTTCAAAGGGTTCTGATAACTCTGACAATAATTCTTCAGATTGGTCTTATATTGAAAATAAGGGCGATTTTGTTATTGGTGTTACATATTTTAATCCAATGAATTATCTTGATGATAATGGTGAGCTTACAGGCTTTGAAACTGAGTTTGCAAAGGCGGTATGTGAGGAAATGGGGGTTACTCCTAAATTCCAGAAGATTGACTGGGATTCTAAGGAAGTTGAACTTAACGCAAAAACAATAGATTGTATTTGGAATGGTCTTACAATAAATGATGAGCGTAAGGCAAATATGGATATTTCAAATGCTTATATGGAAAATAAGCAGGTTATGGTAACAAAAGCTGAGAATGTTGAAAAATACTCAACCGCAGAAGGCTTAAAGGGTGCAACTGTTGTTGCAGAGAAAAAGTCTGCTGGCGAAGAGGTTGCTCAGACTGATGAATACTTTAGTAGTGCAGAATATATTTCTGTTGATTCACAGGCAAAGGCATTGCTTGAGGTTAAGTCAGGTACTGCTGATATTGCTGTAATCGACTATGTAATGACTATCGGAACTTTGTCTGAAGGTTCAGATTATTCAAATCTTTCAGTTATAGACAGTCAGAGCTTTGCACCTGAGCAGTACGGTGTTGCTATTCGTAAAAACAGCACAGAAACCTTGAAAAAGCTTAACGATGCTATGCAGAAGGTTGCTGATGACGGCACACTCAATGAGATTGCGGATAAGTATAATCTTAAAGATTTAATTATTATCGAAGCTGAAAACTAATTCGGCTGTTTATGAAAAGCAGGTAAATTTATGAATCAGTTTGCAAATGTTACACAACAGTTGTTAAAGGGTTTTGGTGAAAACAGTTTTATTTTTATTATAACCTTGTTGGCAGCATTACCGCTCGGATTTATAGTATCATTTGGTTCACGCTCACCCTTTGCTCCGTTGAAGCTTCTTACAAAGGGATTAGTCTGGATTATAAGAGGTACTCCACTTATGCTCCAGTTATTTGTGGTGTTTTATGTACCGCCACTTTTATCAGGAGGAGCATTTAACTTTTCAAGAATTAATGCTGCACTTATTGCCTTTATTATAAATTATGCCGCATACTTTTCTGAGATTTTCAGAGGCGGAATAGAGGCAATTCCAAAAGGTCAATATGAGGCAGGACAGGTTCTTGGCTTAAAACGCAGTCAGATATTTTTCAAAATCATTCTGCTACAGGTTATAAAAAGAATTACTGCCCCTATTGGTAATGAAATTATTACCCTTGTAAAGGATACATCACTTGCAAGTGTTATTGCTATTCCAGAAATATTGATGAATGCCAAGGATTTCTCAATGCAGGGACTTATATGGCCACTGTTCTATTCAGCAATATTCTTCCTGTTGTTCTGCGGAATACTGACACTCTTGTTTTCCTATGTTGAAAAAAGGCTGAACTATTATAAAGGCTGAGGAGGGGAAAGTAATATGTCAATGTTAAATGTTGAAAATATCCAAAAAAGCTTTGGTAAAAATGAAATATTGAAAAATATAAGCTTTTCCCTTGAAAAAGGTGAAGTATTAGGAATAATCGGTTCATCAGGTTCAGGAAAAACAACACTTTTGCGTTGTCTTAATTTTCTTGAAACACCTCAGAAGGGTAAGATCATAGTTAATGGAAATGAGTTATTTGATGGTGAGAAGCAGGGAAAATATAGTGAGGCTCAGATAAGAAAAAACAGACTACATTTTGGACTTGTTTTTCAGCAGTTTAACCTTTTTCCACAATATAAGGTTTTTGACAATATAACCCTTGCTCCGTTGCTTGCAGCAAAGGAACAGTTAAAAGATAACGGAAGCTATATGGGTGTTAGCACATATAAAGAGGCTGTACAGATTATTAATGACTATGCAGAGCTGTTGCTGAAAAGAGTAGGACTTTCAGATAAAAAGGATTCATATCCTTGCAATCTCAGCGGTGGTCAGCAGCAGAGAGTAGCAATAGCCAGAGCATTGTCTTTAAATCCGGATATTCTTTGTTTTGACGAGCCTACATCAGCACTTGACCCTGAGCTTACAGGCGAGGTTCTCAATGTAATTAAAGGTTTGAAATCATCTGACAGTACAATGATAGTTGTTACCCATGAAATTGGTTTTGCACACGATGTGGCTGATAAGATAATCTTTATGAATGACGGTGTTATAGCTGAACAGGGTACACCGCAGGAGGTTATTGATAATCCGCAAAATCCACGAACTCAGGCATTTTTGTCAAGATTTAAACAGTTCGGAGATTAATAATAAATTTAAAAATATTTAACAAATTAACGGCTCTTGAAACACAAATGTATTTCAAGAGCCGATTTTTACTATTTAAAACTTTAAAATTGAGCTTTCCGTATTTTTATTATCCACTTTTAGTTTTTTTAATCTGGAGTTTTATTATCTGAAAGTTGGTTAATCAATTCTTGTTTATTCATAAGCTTTATAAATCCGTACTCTGTACATATTTTTTCACATATCTGTCGTGTTTCAGAATCCATATCACAATCAAGGCATATTATATAATCATTCTTACGCAGACTTACCCACCGAATTTTTGTTGCTGTACTTCTTAAAATCATCTCTGCATTTTTACATTTTCCCTCTATCGGTGTTATCAGCATTATTTGATTATTACTTTTATATCGGAAAAGATATAAAGATAAATCCCTTATCAGCGACATTACACCGATTACTGCCAATACAACAAGTAATACTGCCGAAAGATAATTCATATAATTCACCTCACTATATTTTATTACAAAAACTGTATTATGTGATGTATATTTTTATTAGCTGTGATAATAATAATTCTGGCGGTAGTTCCGCAAATTTTTTATGAGGTGACCTATTATGGATAACAATTACGCAAATCATTGCATCGAATGTACAGTTACAAACTGTAAAAATCACAATAGCACAAAGAATTTCTGTGCACTCGAAACTATCAAGGTTGGCACTCACGAAGCTAATCCTACAGTATCTCAATGCACAGACTGTCAGAGCTTTGAGCTTAAATGCGGTGGCTGTAAGTAATAATTATATTGCTCCCTCAGCTTTGCTGAGGGAATTGCTGTTTTTGGGGGTTAAGTATGGAAATTCTGAATGCCGTTATTTCGCAAATATCTGTTTTGTTTTCTTTTATTTTAATCGGCTTTATTCTTCGCAAGGGCAGGCTTTTGCCTGATGAGGCAGGTATGGTTTTTTCAAAGCTTGAAAATAAAATCCTTATGCCTGCGGTTGTTATAAATACCTTCCGTACTAACTGTACAATTAAAAATATTACCGAAAAATGGGTTTTTATTGCATACAGCATAGCTGTTTTAGTTTTTTGCATTATTGTAGGATTTATAGTTTCCAGTTTTCTTGGCAAAACGGAATATTTGAAAAAAATATACAGATATTCTATTTCAGTTTCAAATTTTGGCTTTGTAGGGACTGCAATGGTTTCAGGAATTTACGGAGCGGACAGCATAGAATTGTTTGATTATCTTATGTTTACACTTCCGTTAAATCTTTTTACCTATTCAATAGGTATTGCGTGGCTTGTACCTGATACAGACGGAAAAGGCTTAACATGGAAATCCTTTGTAAATCCGATTTTTGTATCGCTGTTTATAGGAGGATTTCTCGGAATTGCCAATTTGCCGAAAATACAGCTTGTTTCAACGATTTTATCTAATTCAGCAGCCTGTATGTCACCAATAGCAATGATATTAACAGGTTTCGTAATAGGGGGATATAAACTCAGAAAATTATTTGGTCAATGGCAGACTTATGTTGTAACAGCTATAAGGCTTGTTGGTTTGCCAGCTGTGGCGGTAATGGTTTTAAAAATGTTGAATACACCAAATGAAATTATAATTGCAACCTTGTCAGCACACGCAATGCCTTTGGGCTTGAATACGGTAATTATTCCGTCTGCATATGGAAAACCGCCTGAAACAGGTGCAAGTATGGCTCTTGTGTCCCAGCTATGTTCAGTTATAACCATTCCTTTATTATTTTCAATTTTTGCAGGGGTATAAATAATTTGTATTTATTTCAAATTAGCTGAGGCTATAACTGAAATTTGCATTAATTCCTACCATTTCTATATGAATTTAGAAAAATTTTTAAAAACCTATTGACAAATTTCAAAAAAGGTGTATTATAAAAACATAGAAATCCTATTACCTCGATAGGAAAAGGAGAAGTCAAGCTATGAATAAATTTACTTTTGTTTCATTATTATCTTGTTTTGATACTCGAATGTGTAAATAATGCTTTTGATTATTTCGTAAGTTTTTATTACTTTATTATATTTTTGTATTTGAAAAGAGGATTTTAAATGAGTGAATTAAAAGATAGAAAATTAAGATTTGAAACTTTACAGTTACATGTTGGTCAGGAACAGGCAGACCCAACTACTGATGCAAGAGCAGTGCCAATTTATGCTTCAACTTCATATGTTTTCCATAACAGTCAGCATGCCGCAGATAGATTTGCTTTAAAGGATGCAGGTAATATTTATGGCAGACTTACAAATCCTACACAGGATATTTTTGAACAGAGAATAGCTGCTCTTGAGGGTGGTTCAGCCGCTCTTGCTGTATCCTCAGGTGCTGCGGCAGTAACATATGCGATTCAGGCACTTGCTAAAGCTGGAGATAATATTGTTGCTGCAAAGACAATTTATGGCGGAACTTATAATCTTCTGGCACACACCTTACCTGATTACGGCGTAACAACAACCTTTGTTGACCCAGATGTTGAGGGATGCTTTGAGAGTGCTATTGATGAGAATACAAAGGCAATTTATATTGAAACCCTTGGAAACCCTAATTCAAATATAATTGATATTGAAAAGGTTGCCAAAGTTGCTCATACACATAATATTCCGCTTGTAGTTGACAGTACATTCGCTACTCCGTTTTTGTTAAGACCATTTGAATATGGTGCAGATATTGTGGTACATTCTGCTACAAAATTTATTGGTGGTCATGGTGCTGCTATTGGTGGTGTTATCATCGAAAGCGGTAAATTTGATTGGTCAGCATCAGGAAAATTTCCTCAGTTCAGCGAGCCAAATCTGTCATATCATGGTGCTGTATTTACAAATGCCGCTCCGTCAGCCGCATTTGTAACATATATTCGTGCAATACTTCTTCGTGATACTGGTGCAACTATTTCTCCGTTCCACGCATTTATTTTCCTACAGGGTCTTGAAACATTGTCATTGAGAGTTGAAAGACACGCTGAAAATACAAAAAAGGTTATTGATTATCTATTAAATAATCCAAAGGTTGAAAATGTCAATCATCCGTCAACTCCAAATTCACCATATAAAAACCTATATGATAAGTATTTTCCAAATGGCGGTGGTTCGATTTTTACCTTTGAAATTAAGGGTGATGAAGAAACTGCAAAGAAATTTATTGATAATTTAAAGGTGTTCTCACTTCTTGCAAATGTTGCAGATGTTAAATCTTTGGTTATTCACCCTGCATCAACAACCCATTCTCAGTTAAATGAGCAGGAGCTTGAGGAACAGGGAATAAAACCAAATACTATAAGACTTTCTATAGGAACAGAGCATATTGATGACATATTATTTGACTTACAGGAAGCATTTGATAAAGTATAATTTAATTATTATTTGAAAACAAAATTTTAAATGATTTTGCTGTATATAATGTTTAGTATGCAGTTATTTATGATAGGAGTTTTAATTATGTCAAAAATATTTAAAAGTGTTACCGAATTGATTGGAAACACACCGATTATAGAATTGAAAAATATAGCTGAGAATAAATTTTTGAATGCAACAGTACTTGCTAAGCTTGAATATTTTAATCCTGCCGGAAGTGTAAAGGACAGAGTTGCAAATGCAATGATAGCTAAGGCAGAGGCTGACGGAATTTTAAAAAAAGGTGCAACGATAATTGAACCAACCTCAGGTAATACCGGAATTGGTCTTGCTTCTGTTGCAACTGCAAAGGGATACAAAACAATACTTACAATGCCTGAAACAATGAGCATTGAAAGAAGAAATCTGCTTAAAGCATATGGAGCAGAAATTGTACTTACAGACGGTTCAAAGGGAATGAGCGGAGCAATAGAAAAAGCAAATCAACTTAAAAATGAAATCGAAGGTTCTGTAATTCTCGGACAGTTTGTAAATCCAGCAAATCCTGAGGTGCATTTTAATACTACAGGACCTGAAATATGGAATGATACTGACGGAAATGTTGATATTTTTGTTGCAGGAGTTGGCACAGGCGGTACACTTAGCGGTGTTGGTAAGTATTTAAAGAGCAAAAATCCTGATGTAAAGGTTGTAGCAGTTGAGCCGTTGACTTCACCAGTACTATCAGAGGGACATAGCGGTCCACACAAAATTCAGGGTATTGGAGCAGGCTTTGTACCAGATACACTCGATACAGAAATATATGATGAAATCATTACTGTTAAGAATGAAGATGCATTTATATCTGCAAATGAAATTGCAAAAACAGAGGGTATTTTAGTTGGAATATCATCAGGTGCATCACTTTGGGCGGCTTTAGAGCTTGCAAAAAGACCAGAAAATGCAGGCAAAAATATTGTAGCTTTGTTCCCTGATACAGGTGAGCGTTATTTATCTACAGGAATTTATACTGAATAATTTTTAAAAATCTCATAAGGTGAACTATGTTTAGGTTTGCTTTATGAGATTATTTTTATAAATTTGTAGTGCATTATTATGAACTTTAGGAAAAATCAATGCGTTTTTATTATAAAATTTACAAAAAGACTTGATTTTATGGTCGATAAGGAATAAAATAATATAAATGAGTTAGAGAAGAGGGATTGTTAATGCTGACATTAGATAAAATCTATCATGCTTCATATGTATTAAAGGATGTAATTCGTCCTACACATATAGTAAAAGCACCTCGGATTTCAAAGGATTGTGATGTTTATCTTAAACCTGAAAACCTTCAGATTACCGGTTCGTTTAAGGTAAGAGGCTCTGGATATAAGATTTCACAGCTTACCGATGAAGAGAAAGCCAAAGGAGTTATTGCCTGCTCAGCAGGAAACCACGCACAGGGTGTGGCTTTGGCGGCTACTAAGTATGGTATAAAGTCTATAATATGCCTGCCAGATGGTGCTCCTATTTCAAAGGTTGAGGCTACCAAGAATTATGGTGCAGAGGTTTGTATGGTAAAGGGTGTTTATGACGATGCTTATGCTGAGGCATTAAGACAGCGTGATGAATATAATTATACCTTTATTCATCCTTTTGATGATGAAAATGTTATTGCAGGTCAGGGAACTATCGGTATTGAAATTCTTAATGAAATGCCTGATGTTGATGCGGTAGTATGTGCTATTGGCGGAGGCGGACTTATTTCAGGTGTTGCCTGTGCAATAAAAAGCCTTAATCCAAATATCAAGGTATATGGAGTTCAGGCTGAGGGTGCTCCGTCAATGTATGAATCAATCAAAAAGGGCGAGCATATTCATCTTGATAAGGTATCGACTATTGCTGACGGTATTCAGGTAAAAGAGCCTGGTGACAATACCTTTGAGCTTGTTAAAAAATATGTTGATGAAATTGTAACTGTAACAGATGATGAAATTTCTTCTGCAATTTTACAACTGATTGAAAGTCAGAAAATGATTGCTGAGGGTGCAGGTGCAGCCCCTGTAGCGGCAGTAATGTTTAATAAATTACCGCTCAAAGGCAAAAAGGTTGTATGCGTAGTTTCTGGTGGTAATATTGATGTTACAATACTTAACCGAGTAATCAAGCGTGGTTTGCTTATGACAGGTCGTCAGCAGACAATTTGTGTTGAGCTTCAGGATAAACCGGGACAGCTGTTGGCTGTATCTGAAATCATAGCAAAACATGGTGCAAATGTTATTTCAATTCATCACGAAAGAGCAAGTGAGGGCAGTGATGTAACAGGCTGTTATTTAAGAATTGTGCTTGAAACAAGAAATTTTGACCATGTAAGAGAAATATCCGATGCACTTATTGGTGCAGGATTTAAGCTTGTATAATATAAATGGAGGAAAATAATTATGGAAAAGATTTACACAAAAAATGCTCCTGATGCTATTGGACCATATTCTCAGGCAGTAAAGGTTGGCGGACTTGTATTTACATCAGGTCAGATTGCAATTAATCCTGCAACAGGTACAGTTGAAGCTGAAACAATAGAGGCTCAGACTGAGCAGGTATGCACAAATTTAAAGAATGTGCTTGAGGCTTCTGGAAGTTCACTTGAAAAAGCAGTAAAAACCGTATGCTTTTTAAAGGATATGAATGATTTTGCTGCATTTAATGCAGTATATGGCAAATATTTCACAGAGAAGCCTGCACGCTCATGTGTAGCAGTAAAAACACTTCCAAAGGATGTACTTGTTGAAGTTGAAGTAATTGCAGAAATTTAATGATAATATTCAAAGGGTGGCTTTATTAAATTAAGGTCGCCCTTAAATGTTATAGTAATGAGATAATATCATAAAAATTTGCTGTTGATTTATTTTAAAATAAATGTTATAATATCCCATTATATGTAGAAAGGAATAATAATATATGAAAAGTATGTTAAAGAATTATGCTGCGAAAGCAGTATGCCTGATGTGTGCAGTTGTTATTGCATCAATGGGTATGATGTTTACTGGTTGTGGCAACAAAACTACAAGTACATCATCAAGCACTACAACTCAGCCTGCTACAAAAGCAACTGAGGGTGAAGTAAATCCTGATGATTACAAGGATTTTAAGGCAGTAATTGATGTTGTGAATTATGGTAAAATTGAGCTTGAGTTTGAGCCTGAATCAGCTCCTATTACAGTAGCAAACTTTGTAAAGCTTGCAGACGAGGGCTTTTATGATGGCTTGACATTCCACAGAATTATGGAAGGCTTTATGATTCAGGGTGGAGATCCGCTCGGAAACGGTACTGGCGGAAGTGATGAAAATATTAAAGGTGAATTTTCTGACAATGGTGTAGATAATAAGCTTTCACACACAAGAGGAGCTGTATCAATGGCACGCTCAAATGACCCTGATAGTGCAAGCTCACAGTTTTTCATTGTTCATCAGGACAGTACATTCCTTGACGGTTCATATGCTGTTTTCGGTTATGTAACAAGTGGTATGGATGTAGTTGACAGAATTGCTGCTGATTCAAAGCCTATTGATAATAACGGTACAATAAGGACAAGTGAACAGCCTGTAATTTCATCAGTAACAATTATTAAACCTTCAACAGCAGATGAAGGCTGATAAAATAGTACACACAATTAAGGAATGTAGATAAATCTATGTTCCTTTTATTGCTTTTATTAATTAAAAAATTGCATAGTAATTATTAAAAAATTGCAATTATGACATTTTATTGCTGAAAATGAAAATTTACGAAATTATATTTGCATTTTTTACTTAGAATAATTGCATTTTATCTTGAAAAAATAACTTACAAGTGTTATAATGACATTGTGTTTAGTTAGCAATCGCTATGTGATTTGCTATTAAATTACAATCAGCACATTAAAAAATTCAAAGGAGTTAGATTTTATGTCAACAAAAGCTTATTATCCTTTAAACGAAATCGGCAAGGGTAAAGTCGGTTTCTCAAAGACAAGATCAATCATTGAAGCTGCTTTTTATGGCAACAATGTTGTTCCTGTAAACACACTTAAAGAGGCTTATAATCTCGCTAAAAATTCACCTGGTACAATCGTTACTGATATGCCTGTTTACAGAGGCGAAGAGTTTGGTCTTCCTGCTGATGCTAAGGTTCTTCTTTTCAATGACGGTGCTGTTACAGGTCGTTATGCTGCTGCTCGTCGTATCAAGGGTGAGCCTGGCGTTGATGATGCTAAGCTTGATAAGGTAGTTATGGATGCTATCTATAAGACTCGTTTCAAGAAGCTTTATCATGCTACCTGCTTTGTAGGTCTTGATGAAGAATTTATGGTAAAGGCTCATCTCCTTATTCCAGAGGGTGAAGAGAACCTTTTATATAACTGGATGATTAACTTCCAGTATATGTCAGATGAATATGTAAAGATGTATGCTAAGTCAACTCCTGTAGGAGAGGGCAAAGAAGCTGATATTTACATTTTCTCAGATCCACAGTGGGCACCAACTCCAAGTCCTGATGTTGATTACAGCTGTCTTAGTGATGACCTTACCTGCTGTTACTTTGATACAGAGGCTAACTGTGCTGCTATCCTTGGTATGAAATACTTTGGTGAGCATAAGAAGGGTACACTTACAATGGCTTGGGCTATGGCTAACCGTAATGGTTATGCATCTTGCCATGGCGGTCAGAAGGAATATACTCTTGCTGACGGCAGCAAGTATGTTGCTTCAGTTTACGGTCTTTCAGGTTCAGGTAAGTCAACTCTTACACACGCTAAGCACGATGACAAGTATCCTTCAATCAAGGTTCTTCACGATGATGCATTTATCATCAATACTGATACTTGTGCTTCAATCGCTCTTGAGCCAACATATTTTGATAAGACTGCTGACTATCCAACAGGCTGCCCTGATAACAAGTATCTCCTTTCAGCTCAGAACTGCTCTGCAACTATGGACGAGGAAGGCAAGATTCAGCTTGTAACTGAGGATATTCGTAACGGTAACGGTCGTGCTATCAAGTCAAAGCTCTGGTCACCAAACCGTGTTGACAAGATTGATGCTCCAGTTAATGCAATTTTCTGGATTATGAAGGACCCAACAATTCCTCCATGTGTAAAGCTTAAGGGTGCTGCTCTTGCATCAGTTATGGGTGCTACACTCGCTACAAAGACATCATCTGCTGAGCGTGTTAAGGCTGGCACAGATATGAACGCTCTTCGTATTGTACCATATGCAAACCCATTCAGAACTTATCCACTTGTTAATGACTATGTAAAGTTCAAGAAGCTTGTTGAAGAGAAGAATGTTGATTGTTATATCGTAAATACAGGCGACTTTATGGGCAAGAAGGTTCAGAAGGAAGATACACTTGGTGTTCTTGAAGCTATCGTAGAAGGAAAGGCTAAGTTCAACCAGTGGGGACCATTTGAAGATATTGAGCTTATGGAGTGGGAAGGCTTTGTTCCTGACCTTAACGATAACGATTACAAGGCTGCTCTTAAGTCAGCTATGGAAAATCGTGTAAGTGCTGTTGAAGGCTTTGCTACAGCTAAGGGTGGCTATGATAAGCTTCCTGATGAGGCACTTGTTGCACTTAAGAAGCTTGTTGAAGAAATCGGCTGATTTTAATTAAATTTAAAATATAATTAAGTGTTTAATGGGGCATTTCAGATTGAGATGTCCCATTTTTCTATTATGAAAATCTTGCAATATTTTACATAATATGATAGAATACTGATGATTGATTATGAGGGGAGATTAATTTTTATGAAAAAGAAAAATTCGCCAATTAAGAATCTTATTGTATTTTCATTATGTGCAATTATAATGGTAGTTGGATTTTTTGTAACTCTATCGGAAAACTTTGATATTATAATGAATAATCCAACAGATTTTTATGAATTGCAGACAAATAACCAGCTTTCAACGGGCAAATATGTATCACTTGATGTAGATGCAGTTCTGGAAAACTATGCTGAAACAAAACATTCAGTTTCTTTTATTCCAACAGGTACAGATCAGCATTATATTTTATGGCTTGGTGACGGTTCTGTAATATCATTGACTACTAATGATAAAAAGCTTATAAAAAAATTTGATACAATGATTGATGAAACATGGAATTATATTGATGAATTATATAATGAAAATTATGATGCCGATTTACCTGAGGCGGTTGAAGTTAAGGGTAAAATAACATCAATCAGACCTAAAATATCAGGATTTTATGAAGAATTTCTCGGTGAAATGGGCGTTACATCTGAGTTTACCGTATATCATATGACAATAGATACAACTGAAACTCCGTTTAAAAATATAATGCTTTTAATTGCAATGGTTGTATTTTTGGTTATATCAATATTAGTGGTAATTTCTAATATAAAAGTAATAAAAGCAAGTAAAGATAATGCGGTGTTACAACCAACACAGTCCCAGACAAATTCGGATTATCAGCCAATGGGTGGATTTGGTAATCAGCCTCAGAGCAATATGAATTATGGCGAAACAGGCAGTACATATGGAACATATCAGCAGATGAAAGAGGAAGAAGAAAATAATTCTGATATGTTTAAGTAATAAGGTATTATTAAAAAGTATTTTTAATTTTATATTTTGAATTTTCAGGACATCTCATATAGGTGTCCTGCTTTTTTATCACGGAAATCAATTTTCAAAAATGACCAACAATTTTCAAAATATTATTGGAGTCAAGTAAGCAATCAAGCATAATTTTT
>JAKSRB010000019.1 GCA_024403825.1 Ruminococcus sp.
ATGATAAAATAGTTGACTGGTAGCCTTAATTCATTTTATTCTAACATTACCAATAGATTTACAGAGGGCTATAACAACAAAATCAAAATTCTTAAGCGTAATGCCTATGGTTACAGAAATCTCATACGCTTCCGTAATCGCATTTTACACATATTTTCTCACCAAAAATATAAACAAGCGACAGCTTAACACCATCGCTTGTAGATCTCTTTTTCGGATTTACCCCAATTATTGACAAAGAGCCTAAAAAGAGTATCCAAAAGGATACTCTAAAAAACTGGAGCGGATGACGGGGCTCGAACCCGCTACCTCCACCTTGGCAAGGTGGCGCTCTACCAGATGAGCTACATCCGCAAATATTATTCAAAAGATAATTTAAAACTAAATAAAAAGTGAATAGTGCTGAAAATCAACACTATTCACTTTTGGTGGGAACAATAGGGCTCGAACCTATGACCCTCTGCTTGTAAGGCAGATGCTCTCCCAGCTGAGCTATGCTCCCAAGTATGGAGGCGACACCCAGATTTGAACTGGGGAATCAGAGTTTTGCAGACTCGTGCCTTACCACTTGGCTATGTCGCCATACTATAATAATAAAATAAGGAATAAACAATATTCACTTGACTTAACAAATTAATTATATCATAAACAAATAACATTGTCAAGTATAAATTTTAATTACAAATTTTTTGTCCTGTATTTTTAATGTTGCATTATTAGCTATATGTAATAAATTGATTATTTATAACTTGCTACTACTATTTTTCTAAATAGGAACTTAACAAAAGAATACCTTGCATCATTCTGATATGATTATATACATAAGAAAGATACAAGGTATTGAATTGATTGTACCAAATGGTGTGTACGGTAGAGTAAGAAGTCAGGTACTCAGCTAAGGTATAGCTGACTTCCCGATTTTAATTGATTTTAATTTGAGATTTACTGATTTTTCTTTTTGATGTGAATTTCAGGAATTGCAAGTGTTTCGTAAGATACAGAGGATTTTTTAGTATTGTCTTTTTCTTCAGTATCTTCAATTTTTACCTTTCCTGTATGGATTTCTGGTACTGCAAGATTTTCAGTTTCTATCTCGTATTCATTTTTATTTTTTTGATTGTTTTTATCGAACTGCATTTCTATCCCTCATCTTCAAGGATTTTATTATTTTTCAGTTGATTTGCTTTGCATCACTTTTTCTGCTTCATATTTAGCATCTTTCAGTTTTTTGCGTTTTATTACCTTTAATCTGCTAAATTCTTCTCTGTCCTTTTCGTCAAGTGCATCGGTTATAAATTTTACTGTTTCTTCAAATTTTGGTATCATGATATTTTTTAATGCATTTGCTCGTTTTTGTGTTTTTTTGATAGAATCGGCAAGTCTGTAAACGCTGTTTTCAATTTCTGCAAGCTCAACTGTAAGATATTTTACTTCTGTAAATTTATTATATGCCTTATCTACGGCTGAATTGGTAGATTGAAGTCCGTAGTGCAGATAATCGTGTTTTTGATTTTCTTCTATTGTTAATATCGGAATTTCTACACCCATTACACTTCTTGAATCAAGCTTCAATGAATTTTCATAGGGAATGGAATTTGATATATCCTCGCAAAAACCGTTTGTTACATTTGCTGTCTGCAATGCAATATATGCTTCTTCATATGCATTGTCTATCTTCTGCTGAATTGCATTTGCGTGTTCTATCAAAGTCATCATTTCTCTGATTAATATGTTACGCTTTCTGTCAAGCAATTCATAGCCGTTTTTTGCAAGTGAGAGCGATTTTTTTGTATTCATAAGATTACCCTTTGTGGGTACTGCCTGTACAGCCATTACGCTCAAACTCCTTTCGTTACTTCTGAAAACGATTGTTAATTTTTATAGTGCTGGTCAAGTATTGCGTCATCTACTCTGTCAAGCTCTGCTCTTGGGAGTGTTGAAAGTAATTCCCAACCAAGGTCAAGACTTTGCTCAATACTTCTGTTTTCGTGGAAGCCCTGATTTACAAATCTGTTTTCAAATAGTCTGCCAAATTCAATGTATTTTTTATCAATAGGGGAGAGCTCCTCTTCACCGATTACTGATGCAAGTGAGCGTGCATCAATTACCTTTGCATATGATGCAAAAAGCTGATTTGCAAGTGCCTGATGATCGGCTCTTGTGTAGCCCTCACCAATACCGTCCTTCATTAATCGTGAGAGTGACGGTAACACACTTACCGGTGGATAAAATCCCTGTCCCTGCAATGAACGGTCAAGTACTATCTGACCTTCGGTGATATATCCTGTAAGGTCAGGAATAGGGTGAGTAATATCATCATTTGGCATTGTAAGAATAGGAATCTGAGTAACTGAGCCAGAATGACCTTTTATCATACCTGCTCTTTCATACATTGATGCAAGGTCAGAATAAAGATAACCCGGATAACCTTTTCTTCCTGGAATTTCGCCCTTTGAAGAAGAAAATTCTCTTAAAGCCTCAGCATATGAAGTCATATCTGTCATAATTACAAGTACATGCATATCAAGCTCAAATGCGAGATACTCTGCAACCGTCAAAGCACATTTTGGTGTAAGCGTTCTTTCAATAATTGGGTCATTTGAAAGGTTCAAAAGCATTACAACTCTTGAAAGTACACCGCTTTCCTCAAAGCTCTTTCTGAAGTATTCGGCAACATCCTTCTGTACACCCATAGCCGCAAATACAACACAGAAGTTTGAACTGTTTGCACCACTGATTTTTGCTTGCCTTACTATCTGTACAGCCAAATCATTATGACTCATACCTGAGCCAGAGAATATTGGCAGCTTTTGACCTCTGATAAGTGTCATTAGCGTATCTATTGTTGAAATACCTGTATTTATATAGTTTTTAGGATAAATTCTTGATACAGGATTTATAGGTGTTCCGTTGATATTTTCCTTTTTAACAGGAAAAATATCTCCAAGACCGTCAATAGGCTTTCCTGAACCATTGAGAACTCTGCCTATGATTTCTGGCGACAATGGCATTTCCATTGGGTGTCCTGTAAGCCTTGTTTTAGTATTTTTAAGGCTTATTCTTCGTGTACCCTCAAATACCTGTACTACGATTTTTTCGCCCTCTATCTGAACTACTCTGCCTTGTCTGACACTTCCGTTTTCAAGCTGTATATCAACTATTTCTTCATTGGAAACGCCTTTGACTCCGTCCATTACAATAAGCGAACCGTTTATTTCTTTTACGCCTACATAATCTATTATCATTACTGCGTTTCCTCCTTAATCCGAAATTTTTGCAAGCTGATTTGTGATTTCCTCGATATATTCTTCAAACATATCAAGTCTGTTGTTTGGAATATCATACTTCATCTTTGTAAGCTTGTCAAATAATCCAAGACTTAATATTTTGCTTAATGGAATTTCCTTTGCAACAATTTCCTTTGACTTTGCGTGTAAATGCAATATTGTTTTCATCATAAGCTTCTGCTTTTCAAGCGGTACATAAGTATCCTCTGAATGAAAAGCATTTTGTTGTAGAAAACCTACTCTAATTGCTCTTGCTGTTTCAATTACAAGTTTCTGGTCATCTGGCAGTACATCTGCACCAATAAGCTTGACGATCTCCATAAGCGAGCTTTCTTCCTGCAATAAAGCACTTATCTTATTTCTGTATTCTATAAAATCATCGCCCAGATGTTCTCTGTACCAAGGGTCAAGGTCATTGAAATATTCGCTGTAGCTGTTCATCCAGTTGATAGCTGGATAATGTCTTGCATATGCGAGGGACTTATCCAATGCCCAGAAAACTCTGGTAAATCTTTTTGTATTCTGTGTTACAGGTTCAGAAAAGTCGGAACCTTGCGGAGATACTGCTCCAATCAGCGTTACTGAGCCTTCGGCTCCGTTAAGAGTTTCAACTCGTCCGCCACGCTCATAAAATTCTGCAAGTCTTGACGGCAAGTAAGCAGGAAAGCCTTCCTCAGCAGGCATTTCTTCAAGTCGTCCTGAAATTTCTCTGAGAGCCTCTGCCCATCTTGAGGTTGAATCTGCCATCATTGCAACATGGTAGCCCATATCACGATAATATTCACCGAGTGTTATTCCTGTGTATATTGATGCTTCACGAGCCGCAACAGGCATATTTGAGGTATTTGCAATCAAAACAGTTCTGTCGGTCATAGGGCGGTTTGTCTTAGGGTCGATAAGCTCTGAAAATTCTTCGAGAACCTGACTCATTTCATTTCCTCGTTCACCACAACCAACATATATGATTATATCAGCATCACTCCATTTAGCAAGCTGGTGCTGATTCATAGTTTTTCCTGTACCAAAACCACCAGGAATTGCTGCAGTTCCACCCTTTGCAACAGGGAAAAGAGTATCCATACAACGCTGACCCGTGATAAGCGGAATTGATGGGGTCAATCTCTGGTTTACAGGGCGTGATGTTCTGATTGGCCATTTCTGGCATAGTGTCAGATTATGTTCAACCCCTAAATCGTCCTTTAATACAGCAACTGTATCGTGAACCTTGTATTCACCGTCAGGCATAACCTTTGTAATTACACCAGATAAATCAGGGTGTATCATAAGTCTATGCTCAATAATCGGAGTTTCAGGCAAGGTTGCATAAATCTGTCCGCCAGTCAGTTTATCTCCGACCTTGACTTTAAGGGTAACATTCCAAAGCCTTTCTGTATCAAGTGAGGGGACAGAGGCTCCTCGGCTTATGAATGCCCCTGACTGCTCCTCAATAGCTTTAAGCGGACGCTCTATGCCGTCAAAAATATTATCAATTATTCCCGGACCTAAGAGAACATTCATTGGTGCACCTGTACCAATTACAGGATCTCCCGGCTTTAGTCCTGTTGTTTCTTCATAAACCTGAATGGTGGTAAGCTCATCGGTAATGCCGATAATCTCTCCAACAAGCTTCTGCTTGCCGACATACACCATTTCCATCATTTCAAAGCAATCGGCTTCCTTTACGGTAACAACAGGTCCGTTAATTCCATATATAACAATGTTGTTTTCCATTTATTATCATCTCTTTCAGTAGAAATATCTTTCAATATTACCTTACAGAACGCTAAGACCTGAGTTTTCTATGAACCATTGTCTTTGCTCTGCAAGCTGTGAGTCAAGGGTTTCATCTGCTACAATTCTGAGCTTTGGGCAATATCCCTTGATACCGCCTATGCGGATTGTTTTATCAACTGATATTTCTGCTTTGCCGTTGAAAAGTGCAGAAATTTTATCTGCATTTTTCATATCACTTTCTTTAATGTATAAAATGCAGTCTTCTGCTCCAAAATACTGAGCAATTGATTTTGCACTTTTAATTAGCTTTTCGTTATATTCCTTGCTTTCGGTGTATTTTATAAGTCTTTCTTCAGCTTTTTTAAATACATTTTCTGTCATTTCAGAGCGTTCAATATACAGCTTTCTTTGACCGTCCTGCATCAGCTTTGCAATTTTTCCTGTTTCTTCGCCTTGCTTGGCTTTTAACATTCGGCTTATATATTTTTCGCTGTCCTGTCTGCCTTTTTCTTTGGCTTCTCTGATTTTTTCTTCCTTTAACTGCTCAACTTCCTTACGCATTGCATTGCGTTGTTCATCAGCATATTTTTTTATAGCTTGAAGAAAGTTATCTGTTTTAGTGGTTTTTTCCATTATAAATAACCTCTTAACTTTGCAAACACCGAATAATTATGTAAAAATTAATTATTTATGTTCCATAAACTATTCGGTGCTGTCTATCAGCAATGTATTTTACTGTGTATAATGCTTTGTTTTAAAGCTTTACTCCGATTGCTTCCTGCACATATTTTGTAATACTATCCTTTGTTCGTCCGTTTCCATGACGGTCAGGAATTTCAACAATAAGCGGTTGCTTTCGGTTAAGCTTTAAATCATATATAAGGTCAGGACAGAGGGCAACAAGATGTTCAGTCATTAATATAACTGCAATATCTTCTCTTTCCATAGCTTTGGTGAGTTCTCTGCGAACCTCATCCTCCTGATGTACTACTACACCCTCTATTCCTGCAAAACGCATACCCATTTTTGTATCAACATTATCACTTATAAGAAAAAATTTCATTATTACATTTCCTCTAAAATAAATGAATTAAAAATTCAATGCTTATCTTGCAAAGATAAGAAGAATTGATACGAGCATACCGTAAATGGCAATACCTTCACCAAGTACAACGAAGATGATAGCTTTACCAAAAGCCTTAGGGTCTTCACTTGTAGCACCAATAGCGGCAGGAGCAGCGTTACCAACAGCAATACCGCCACCGATACATGAAAGACCTGTTGCAAGAGCGGCACCGATATATGCAAGACCATCAGCAAAGGCTGTTGACTCAGTAATAGAAGTCGCATCACCTGTAGCGGCACTTGCAACGATTGGGCAAATAAAGCAAAGTGCAAATACAGCAGCAAAAGAACAAATCTGAGTTAATACTGTATTTTTTCTGCTTTTGCCATGCTCAAAAGCCTTTACACAGAGAATTGCAGATGCAATAAGAAATACAACAGGTACAGCTAACATAACAGCATTTAATAACATAATAAATTACCTCCAAAAAATTAATTAATATTTAGCTTAACAGGTTCATAAGGTCTGCCTTCACCGGCATAGAAACGACTGAACATCTCATAATATTCAAGTCTTAATGCCTGAATTGCAACAAGCAATGCCTCAAGAACCATAACAAACACATTACCTAAAATTACTACAGGAATATACATAAATGAATCCGGATTTCCTGCAAGTACAAATACAACCATCATCATTCCTGCGTGTACAAGTACAAAAGCACCTACTCTGAGGAAGCTGACTGTATTTGTAACATATTCAAGCAGAAATTCAATAGATTCGATTGCGTGTTCCATAATATAGCCACCCCATTTTTCAGGCTGCCAGTCTTTTTCGCCTTGAATAAGTAATCCGAGGGGCTCGCCAAAGAATATCAGCAGATAGGGGAGAACCATTAATCCGAGTATATACGGAAGTGTAAACATTTTTATACCAAATCCAAGCTGGCATATCAAAGCTGTTACAATAGAACCATAAAAGATTATGCCTGCAATTCCGCTTGACCCAAATAATGCTTTTCCGACGTCACCCTGCTTAAAGGAGCTGTAAACATTCAGACACATTGCAGTAATAACCAGTGCAACACCAATTCCTACAGCTGTGAGCAGAATTACAATGATTGAATCTGACTGCATTACATTTATAGGTTTTTCTTCAAGTCCGAATAAAGCTTTATATAGCGGATTTAGTGCTTCTTCAAATCCGAATACACTACCGAATACAAGTCCGAATATTGCGGAGAATATTCCGCATGGGATAAGTACTTTTCCGATTTTCATTTTTTTGAGCTTCCACATCAGGTATCCGACTATGGAAACGCATATTCCCTGACCGAGGTCGGCAAACATTATTCCAAAAATTATTGTATAGGTTAATGCAATAAACATTGAGGGGTCAATCTCATTGTACTTTGGAACTCCATACATTTCTGTGTAAAATTCAAACGGCTTTGCCAGAAAACAGTTTTTCAGTTTTACAGGTGGAGATTTTTTGATTTCGTTTTTGCCGTCACTAAGGCTCATAGTAACTGAATTGATTTTTTTCAGTTGCTTTTTTAATGGTTTTGTTGATTCCTCAGGTACCCAGCCCACAATTATAAAACTGTCCTGATATTGCAGAGCCTTATTTCTGATTTTTGCATAAAGGTAAAGCTCTTCAAGCTTTGATAAATATTTCTGAATTTCATTCAGATTACTGTCAATATAATTGTTGAGATTTTTTGTTGCTTCAGACAGCTTGCCTTCAAGTAAAGGAATCAGCTTATTGAGTTTTTCAAGATGTTCTCGTGGAGTGTTGTTTACTCCCATTACATCGCATTTCTCAAAGTATAAGCCTGAAAAAATTCTGTCTATTTCAAATTCCTTGCCTATCGGAGCAAAATATACACCCCAATAATGGCTTTTATCCTCGGTGCATATCGTGAAGTCAACATACTCATTATCCTGATATGCAGATAACTTCTGAAAGCTTTCCTTAGGAAGTCTGCCAAATCTTGTGGAAAGATATGATAAATGAAGCAGTTTTTCAATTTCAACTCCAAGTCCTACAAAATGGCTTGTTTCATTCAGATTATCTTTTGTTTCAAGAAGCTGTTCTGCTATAAACTCTCTTTCATCTGCAAGCTCGTCTATAGCCTTTACTGTTTTTTTAACAAAGGTTTCAATTTCCTCAAGAGTTGGATTAAATTCTGATACATCTGTTAGAGGTATTTCACGCTTTGCCAATCCGAGAGATGCTTTCAGATTTGTAAGAGGTTCTGCATAAATGTTTTTTGTTTGCAGGTGCGTAAAGTTTTTTATATCACTGTAAAAATTTGATACATCGTCAGGATGAAACACTCCTGATTCGCCAAGTGCTGTGATTACATCATCAACATCATTCATCAATCCAATGATATTTACCGCCTGCATATTTGATACAGCCAAGTTATATTCACCTCTTTTTATTATGCTTAATTATATATAAGCATAGACTGTATTGCTTTTGTGTCTAATTTGTATCGGATTCCCTCTATCAGGCTGATTACATTCATCAGCTCTGTTTCGGTTACGAACATATATGAAATCATTACTACGGACGGATTATTTGAAAAATGCATATTTTTTCGTGCAAGCTTGTATTTTACTCTCGGAGTAATGTCACTTGCATATACATAGCCTATTTTATCAATAAGCTTTCCGGTGTGTGTTGTCTGCATAATTGAAAATACTTCGCCTGATGATTCCGCATTGCACATCATATCAATAGCTTTTGGATTTATGTCGCAGTATTTTGTAAACAGATTTGCTTTGATTTCATTTGCCGAAAGTCTGAAATATTTTTTTAGTCGCAAAATCCTTGCAAACACATTGTAGTCGATGATTGTATGGAACATTGATAAGAGTTCCTGCTGTTCCTGCCCATTGGTATGTTTATTAATCATATTCAGAATATTTTTATAAACATATTCATATAGCTTGTTTTCAATTTTTGAAATTTCAAGTCTGCCTTTTTCGTCTGCTGAGAAATTTTTCAGAATATCATAATATTCTGAATTTGCAAGGACATTAAGAAAGTCCTCGTAATTTCTGGCATTTGCAAGCCTGTTTATATCAATGCTTGTATGCTTGAGAAAATAAGCAGGAAACTGATAAATAAATTTTTCAGTTGAATTTGAATTTAATAATACAAGAAATCGTACAATCTGTTCAACTTCTACTGACTGAATTATATATTGTGAAAAGCCTGAACCAATTCCTGAGTCATAACGGCATAGGGAATCAAATTCATAGAAAAGATTTTGTCTTAACAAAGCCTCAAGTCTGCCTCTGTGAACATCACGCTCGTTTATGTCACGCAAAGCAACCGAGTAATGTGTGTATGATTTCAGATATGACATTACCTCTGGTACACTTTGACAGGCAAGCAGACTTTGATAATCCTTTTCAGAAAGTCGCTTTCCATATTTGGCTCTTGCTTTTGTTAGAACCGCATATGATGTTGCCGACATTAACTCACCTCCTAAATCAGTTGAGCTGCCATTATTGTGCAAGTGTTCTTTTTACTATTTCTTCTACCCACTTATCACAATTCTGTTCATAGTCGGATTGAAGCTTGATATGAACGGAATTTTGCTTGTTATTTATTTCCTTCCATTTCTGTTCAGCACGCTTTTCCTCGTTTTCGTTGTTGCGTGCCACTATTTTTTCAGCATCGCTCATATATTTATCGTATATAAGCTGTGCCTCAAGCTCAATTTCCTTGCTAAGCTTTTCTTTCTCTTTCAGAGTGGCTTCTTCCATCGCTTTTGCTTCATTATCTGCATCAACGATTTTTTCAATCATATTTTCCAATTAATATCACCTTCATCAGAAATACTTAAATATTATAAAGCATATTAGTTTTTCAATGCCTGAAGTGGTGCAGGGATTCGTCCGCCACGATGTATGAATATTTCCGGTGAGCCGTTCCTTACAGGCATTACAGGTCCTCTGCCGAGTAATCCACCAAAGTTAAGCTCTTCACCTGCCTTTTTGCCTATTGCAGGAATTAATCTTACGGCTGTGGTTTTGGAATTTACCATACCTATTGCAGCCTCATCTGCAATAATTGCTGAGATAACCTCAGGAGTAATATCTCCTGGAACTACTATCATATCAAGACCTACTGAGCATACAGCAGTCATTGATTCAAGCTTTGTAATATCAAGGTAGCCTGTTTCAGCAGCATGAATCATACCTGCATCCTCTGTAACAGGAATGAAAGCACCACTAAGACCGCCAACATGTGATGATGCCATTACACCACCCTTTTTAACTGCATCATTGAGGAGAGCAAGTGCGGCAGTAGTTCCATGACAACCGCAGACCTCAAGTCCCATTTCCTCAAGAATATAGGCAACGCTGTCACCAACAGCTGGAGTAGGTGCGAGAGATAGGTCAACAATACCTGACGGAACGCAAAGACGACGGCTTGCTTCTTTTGCAACCAACTGTCCCATTCTTGTGATTTTAAATGCGGTTTTCTTAACCATATCGGCAATTTCAGTAATGTTTTTGCCCTCACCACCCTTAGCAAGAGCGGCACGAACTACACCCGGACCAGATACACCTACATTAATTACTGTATCTGATTCGCCAACACCATGGAATGCACCTGCCATAAATGGGTTATCCTCAGGAGCATTGCAGAATACTACAAGCTTTGCGGCTCCGATACAGTTTCTGTCAGCAGTAGCTTCAGATGCCTGCTTAACAATTTTACCCATCATTTTAACTGCATCCATATTTATACCAGCTTTGGTAGAACCGATATTTACTGAAGAACATACAAAATCTGTTTCAGCAAGTGCCTGTGGGATACTTTCTATAAGTGCATAATCTCCGCTTGCAAAGCCTTTCTGTACAAGTGCAGAGTATCCGCCAACAAAGTTTACTCCAAGCTCTTTTGCAGCTTTATCAAGGGTATATGCAAATTTTACTACATTTTTACTCTGACATGGTGCGGCTACCATTCCTATTGGTGTAACAGAAATTCTCTTGTTTATAATCGGAATACCATATTCCTTTTCAATATCCTCACCTGTTTTTACGAGGTCCTTTGCACTTCGCATCATTTTATCGTAAATTTTTGTGCAGGCTTTGTCTATGTCCTCATCTATACAATCAAGTAGTGAAATTCCCATTGTAATTGTTCTTACATCAAGATTTTCATTATCAATCATATTTATGGTTTCAAGTATGTCTTTGGTTTCTAACATATTATGTTAATCCTTTCATTTTTATGTTTTCGGAATATTCTCTTTTGATATTGAACTATTAAAAATCATTATCAATTTTATGCATTGCATTGAAAATATCCTCGTGCATAATATGAATTTTAGTTTTTGTAGCTGTTCCAACCTCATCAAGGTTTGATTTAAGCTGGTCAAAAGCGATGTTTGCCTTGTCGATTTCAACAAGCATTACCATTGCAAACATATCCTGGAGTACGCTCTGAGTTACTTCAACAATATTTACATCAGCCTTTGCACAGGCATCTGAAACCTTTGCAAGAATACCTACAGTATCTTTACCAATTACAGTAATAATAGCCTTCATTATAACCTCCTGCATATGTTCGTTAATACATATGCTTTTTTAATATATTTTTATTTCTATATTATATAATCAAATTGCAGTAAAGTAAAGTCTTATCTTGCAGATTTTTGCTTTTTATGGTATTATTTCTATTACAACAAATTATTTTTGTGAAAAATTTATTGGAGATGCGGAAAATATGAAATTATGCGACTTACATATACATTCTGATAATTCTTTTGATGCAGAAAGTACAGTTAATGATATTTGCAAAACCGCTGTTGAGCGTGGGTTATATGCGATTGCAATTACTGACCATTGCGAGGCACCGTTTATAAAATGTGGTGAAGATTGCGAATTTGGAAGCTTTGACAGAAGAATACCAAAATCAGTAAAAGAAACCTTGCAGGCTCAGGCTGAATATTCAGATAAGCTGAAGGTACTCTGCGGAATTGAGCTTGGAGAGCCTATGCACGATATGCAATGTACAGAGCATGCACTTGCATATGGAGAGTTTGATTTTGTGCTTGCATCAGTCCATAATCTCAGAAATGAAGATGATTTTTATTATATGGATTTTTCAAAGCTTGATATTGATGAGGTAATGAACAGATATTTTGATGAGCTGCTTGAAACAGCATCATTCAAGCATTTTGATAGTCTTGCACATTTAACCTATCCGTTAAGATACATCAAGACAACTACAGGGCAAATGCTTCAGCTTGAACCATATCAGGATAAAATTGATGAGATTTATAAAATGCTGATTAATAATGAAAAAGCCCTTGAAATCAATGTTTCAGGTTTATTCAAAGGGCTTGGAACAACACTTCCTGAATATGAGCAGATTAAGCGTTTCAAAAAGCTTGGAGGAAAATATATAACCATAGGCACAGATGCACACAATTCTGCTTTTGTTGGCAAGGGTATTGAAAAGGGTATAGAGGTTGCCAAAAAAGCAGGATTTAATAATTATACGATTTTTGAAAAGCATAATCCTATACTTGTTCCGATTGAGTGAAAATTTTAAATAATCAGTAAAATATATGATATAAAGAGAAAAAAAGAGATACAGCGAGCAAATTAAGGATTTGTTCGCTGTTTTTGACTTTATTTGACTTTGACTTTATTTGACCTTGTGGCTATAATATAATCACAAGGTTGAAACAGAACAAGCATACAAAGATAAAATAAAAAGAGGCGAAAATTATGAGAATGAGCGACATTGTTGCAAAATATATACTTGAAATGCTTGAACAGCAAAACGGAAGTGCCGAGATACAGCGAAATGAGCTTGCCGGAAATCTCGGTTGTGTTCCAAGCCAGATTAATTATGTAATTACTTCAAGATTTACGCCTGAGCAAGGCTATATAGTTGAAAGCAGGCGTGGCGGCGGAGGATTTATAAGAATCAGTCGTGTAAATATGGATAGAGGAACAGCCGTAATGCATATAATTAATTCGGTGGGCGATACTCTTGATAAGAAAACCGCTGAAATTATGATTAATAATATGCTTAATCGCAACCTTATGGAAATGCAGATTGCCAGAGTTATTGCATCTGCACTTTCAGACAGAACACTAACACATATTGAACAGGATAAAAGAGATATAATAAGGGCAGATTTATTTAAAAATATGCTTTTAGCCCTTAGCTGATGAATGGAGGTATTTATTTATGAAATGTCAGAAATGCGGAGCAGATAACGCAAACACACATATAAAAACCATTGTGAATGGTGAATTTAAGGAGTATGACCTTTGCGGAGAGTGTGCAAAGAAAATGGGTTATACAAATTTATTTGGTGAAATGGAAAATGATTTTTCAAATTTACTCGGCAGTTTTTTTGGAAATGTGCTTCCTGCAAGAACTCAGGCAACAAGATGTGAATTTTGTGGCAGCAGTTATGCAGATATAGCAAAATCAGGTCATCTTGGCTGTGCAAACTGCTATAAGATATTTGGTGAACAGCTTATGCCGTCAATCAGAAGAATACATGGAAATACCACACATTGTGGAAAAAACAGCGGTTCAGAGCAAAGAAAAATAACAAAGCCAGTCGAAGAAACTAAAGAACAGAAAATTGCACAGCTTAAAGCTGAGCTTAATAAGGCTGTTCAGGAGCAGAATTTTGAATATGCCGCACAGATAAGAGATAAAATCAAGGAAATGGAGGCATAATATTATGAGTAATAATGTAGTAATTTCAACAAGAATAAGACTTGCAAGAAATTTAAAGAATTATCCGTTTCCTTGCAGACTAAGCGAACAGGGAAAGGAAAAGGTAATTGAGGAGGTTAAAACCGCACTCAGTGAAAGCAATAGTCCGGTTGCCTCAGAGTTTTCATTTATAAGAATGGATAAGCTTGCACCTGTACAAAGTGTTTCACTTGTTGAAAAAAGGCTTGTAAGTCCTGAATTTGTAAGCGATTCAAATAACAGAGCCTTGCTTTTGAGCAAGGATGAAAAATTCAGTATAATGATTAATGAAGAGGACCATATAAGACTACAGGTTATTTCAGACGGATTTTCACTTGAACAGGCATATGATATTGCAGATAAGCTGGATACTCTGCTTGATGAAAATCTTGAATTTGCATTTGACAGTAAGCTTGGTTATCTCACACAATGTCCGACAAATCTTGGCACAGGAATGAGAGCCTCGGTAATGCTGCATTTGCCTGCACTTGAAAAAAGCAGGGCAATCAGCAGAATTGCAGGAAGTCTTTCAAAGCTTGGTCTTACAATCAGAGGTGCTTATGGCGAGGGAACTGAACCAAAGGGAAGTCTTTATCAGCTGTCAAATCAGGTAACGCTGGGTATTTCAGAAAAATCTGCAATAGAAAATCTTAGAAATATTACAGAGCAGTTAATTGCACAGGAAAATCAGGCAAGAGAAATACTGTGTAAAAGCATAGAAATCAAAGATTCAATAAGCCGTAGTCTTGGAATTATGAAATCAGCACTTATAATAAGTCACGATGAGGCATTGAAGCTTTTGTCAAATGTCAGACTTGGAATAGCCTCAGGACAGATTGAAAATATTTCTTTTGATACCATTGATAAATTAATGCTTGAGGTTGAGCCTGCAACACTTACAGTTAGGCAAAACCGACAGCTATCAGCAGGTGAAAGAGATATTGCAAGGGCAGAAATGCTCCGAAAGGTATTTGAATAATAGTATTTGAAAAATTATAATCAAATAAAAAAGTAATTGGGAAGAAGGTATATTTTATGTATGAATTCAGAGGATTTACACAAAAAGCAAACAAGGCACTTAATCTTGCAATGGAGTCCGCACAAAATATGGGGCATACTTATGTAGGTACAGAGCATATTCTTCTCGGACTTATCAAAGAGGGAACAGGAGTTGCGGCAGTGGCTTTAAGTCAATGTGGTGTGACAGAGGCTGTTCTTTCAGAAAAAATCAGCAATGCTGAGGGCAGTGGGAAGGCGACAATGCTTACTCCAGAGAATTTTACTCCACGCACAAAAAGGGTACTCAAATCAGCACTCACAGTATCAGCAAGAATGGGCAACAGCTATGTAGGTACTGAACATTTATTAATGGCGATTGTTTCGGATTCGGACAGCTATGCCGCAACATTTCTCCGAGAAATGGGAGTCAATCAGAGTAGAATAACTCAGGCACTTGCGAACAGTCTTAAAGGTTCAATGGGCGAAAATAATAATCCATATTCAAATAACACTCCGTTTAATCAGGAAAATACTTCTGAATCAGGTGGTTCAGCACTTGAAAAATTCGGCAGAGATTTGACAAAAGCCGCTAAAAATGGTGAGATTGACCCTGTAATCGGCAGAGAAAAGGAAATCCAAAGGGTAATTCAGATACTCTCCCGCCGTACAAAAAATAATCCTGTATTGATAGGTGAACCCGGTGTAGGTAAAACCGCAGTTGCAGAGGGATTGGCACTTGAAATATCAAACGGCAATGTACCTGAGATTTTAAAGGATAAAAGAGTTGTAAGCCTTGACCTTACAGGAATGATTGCAGGAGCAAAATATCGTGGTGATTTTGAAGAGAGAATAAAAAGTGCGATAGATGAGGTAAAAAAGTCAAAGGATGCTATACTGTTTATAGATGAATTGCATACCATTGTCGGAGCAGGAGCATCTGAGGGTAGTGCAGATGCGGCAAATATTTTAAAGCCGTCACTTGCAAGAGGAGATTTTCAGGTAATCGGTGCAACGACCTTGAATGAATACAGAAAGTATATTGAAAAGGATGCGGCACTTGAAAGGCGTTTCCAGCCAGTAAAGGTGGGAGAGCCTACAAAGAAACAGGCTGTTGAAATACTTTTCGGACTTCGTGACAGCTATGAGGCACATCATAAGGTTAAAATTACAGATGAAGCAATAAAGGCGGCTGTTCAGCTTTCTTCAAGATATATAGCAGACCGTTATTTACCTGATAAGGCTATAGACCTGATAGATGAAGGAGCATCAAAGGTAAGGCTTACAGCATTGACCTCACCACCTGATGTAAAGGAGCTTGAAGAAAGGCTTGAAAATCTTGAAAAAGAAAAGGCAAGTGCAGTAAATGAACAGGATTTTGAGCGTGCCGCAAAAATAAGAGATGAGCAAAAAGCAGTGCAGGCAAGCTTTGACAATGCAAAAAAAGAGTGGCAGGAAAAGCAGAAATCCGAATGTGGAGAGGTAACAGCCGAGGATATTGCAAAAATAGTATCAGAGTGGACAGGAATACCTGTTGTACAGCTTACCAAAGAAGAGAGCGAAAGATTATTGCATATGGAGGAGGAGCTTCATAAGAGGGTAATCGGACAGAGCGAGGCGGTATCAGCAATAGCCAAGGCAATCAGGAGGGGCAGAGTAGGGCTTAAAGACCCCAAAAGACCTGTTGGTTCATTTATTTTTCTTGGTCCTAC
The DNA here is from genome assembly GCA_024403825.1 of Ruminococcus sp. Taxonomy (GTDB): domain Bacteria; phylum Bacillota; class Clostridia; order Oscillospirales; family Acutalibacteraceae; genus Ruminococcoides. The sequence continues at coordinate 16,554 of JAKSRB010000019.1, forward strand.
AGGTGTCGGAAAAACAGAGCTTTGCAAGGCACTTGCTCAGGCAATGTTCGGTGATGAAAATGCAATGCTAAGACTTGATATGAGTGAGTATATGGAAAAGCACACCGTATCAAAGCTAATTGGAGCACCTCCGGGATATGTTGGATTTGATGAGGGCGGACAGCTTACTGAAAAGGTAAGAAGAAAGCCATATTCAGTTGTACTTTTTGATGAAATTGAAAAGGCTCACCCAGATGTATTCAATATGCTTTTACAGATTCTTGAGGACGGCAGATTGACAGATTCACAGGGAAGAACAGTTGACTTTAAGAATACTGTTATTATAATGACTTCAAATGTCGGAGCAAGGCTTATAACTGAAAAGCAGAAAAATACTCTCGGCTTTTCGGCAGATAATGCAGATAATAGCTTACAGGCAGATGAAAATATCAAGGAGCTTGTAATAGGTGAGCTTAAAAATGTTTTCAGACCTGAGTTTTTGAACAGAGTAGATGATATAATTGTATTCAACAAGCTTTCACAGGAAGAAATAAAGCAGATTGCAGAAAAAATGCTTGAAACACTTATTGAAAGACTTGCAAAGCTGAATATTAAGCTTACATTTACTGATAATGCTATTACAGCACTTGCTGAAATAGGCTTTGATGATACCTATGGTGCAAGACCGTTAAGACGAGCAATTCAGAGTAAAATTGAAGATGCTCTGTCAGAAAAAATGCTTGACGGAAGTATAACCGAAAATTCAAGTACAATTTGTGACTATAGGGAAAATGAATTTGTATTTGATTAATTAAATCAAAAGCTATGAAAGCAAAAAACTCCTATATCTGATTGGAATAGGAGTTTTTTGCTTATGACCGAAACATTGACAAATATTGTATTTTGTGATAAATTAAAAATCAAATAGTGTAAAAAAATATTATATTGAAAGGATAGTTTAATTATGGCTAAAATAAAGCTTCCGGTTCCGATTACTCTGCTTACAGGTTATCTCGGTTCTGGTAAAACAACTCTTATAAATCATATTCTTAACAATCAGGAAGGCTATAAATGTGCTGTTATCGTAAATGATATTGGTGAAGTAAATATTGATGCTGAGCTTATCCAGAAGTCAGGTGTTGTTACTCAGACCGATAATAACCTTGTTCCGCTTTCAAACGGATGTATCTGCTGTACGCTCAATGTTGATTTGATTAACCAGATTACAGACCTTGTAAAATCAGGTAAATTTGATTATATACTTATTGAGGCAAGCGGTATATGTGAACCTCTTCCAATCGCTCAGTCTATTGCTATGCTTGAGGGTGATGAGCAGGAGAAAATTCCTGAGCTTTGCCGTCTTGATAATATTGTTACAGTTGTGGATGCTCTCAGAATGGCAACAGAATTTGGTTGTGGCGATAGTCTGCTTAATAAAAAGGTTGAAGAGGAAGATATTGAAAATCTGCTTATTCAGCAGATTGAGTTTTGCTCAACAATTATCCTTAATAAAACTGATATGGTGTCAGAGGAACAGCTCAACAGAGTTAAGGCAATGATAAAGGTTTTACAGCCTGAGGCACGCATAATTGAATCAACCTATGGAAAGGTTGAGGTTTCAGATGTTCTTGATACAAAGTGCTTTAATTTTGAAACAATAGCAGGCTCAGCAGGTTGGGCAAAGGCTTATGACCAGGAAATAAAAGAAGATGATGACGAGGACGAACACGAGCATCACCACCATAATGACGAGGACGAGCATGAACATCACCACCACCACGATGACGATGACGAGCATGAGCATCATCACCATCACGATGATGAGGACGAACACGAACATCATCATGGACATCATCACCATCACCACCACCATCATGACGGTGAAGATGATGAAGAAGAGTACGGTATAGGAACATTCGTATATTATCGTCGTCGTCCGTTCAGCGAGAAAAAGCTACAGAATTTTGTAGATAACTGGCCTAAAAGCGTAGTTCGTGCAAAGGGCATACTCTGGTTCTCTGATAAAAGAGATATGGCATTTGTATTTGAGCAGGCTGGCGTTCAGATAACTGCAACAGAGCAGGGAAAGTGGCTTGCGGCATTTCCTGAGAAACAGCAGAAAATGTTCCTTAACGAATATCCCGAGCTACTTGCACAGTGGGATGAAAAATATGGCGACAGAGAAATAAAGCTTGTATTTATTGGTCAGCATATGGATAAGCATGGCATTACAAAGGCTTTAGATGAATGTCTTGAAGATTAATTATAAAAATATGTGGTTGTGGATTTAATTGGTCTGCAATCACATTTTTTGAGTGTGGATTTTTATGGATAAAGAGCAGTTTAAAAATGAATATCTAATAAAATTAAATGAACAGCAACGCAAGGCAGTTGAAACGGTAGATGGTGCAGTACTTTTACTTGCAGTACCAGGCAGCGGAAAAACTACAGTTCTTGTAACACGAATTGGTTATATGATTTATTCGTGTGGAGTTTTGCCTGAAAATATCCTAACTATGACATATACTGTTGCGGCTAATCAGGATATGAAAAACAGGTTTGTATCAATATTTGGTTATGATTATTCTGATAGGTTGATTTTTCGCACGATAAATGCTCTGTCTAATGATATAATTACTTACTATAGCAGAAATATAAGCAAGAAAGAGTCATTTAAATTAATTTCTGATAAAGAACAGGCTGCCGTTATTGCTGAAATATATAAAAAATACAATAATGAGCCTGCAACAGAAAACATAATAAAGGAAATTAAAAGCCTGATTACTTATGCAAAAAATATGATGCTTGACACAGAAGTAATTGAAAAATATGATGAAACTGTTCCGAATTTTAAGAAGATTTTTACAAAGTATAATGATAAGCTGAAATCACTATGCAAAATGGATTATGATGACCAGATGAAATATGCATTGATTATCCTACAGCAGTATGAGAGTGTGCTTAATTATTATCAGGAAAAATATAAATATATCTGTGTTGATGAATCTCAGGATACCTCAAAAATTCAGCATACAATAATAAATATGATTGCTTCAAAGTATAGTAATATTTTTATGGTTGGTGATGAGGACCAGAGTATTTATGGATTTCGTGGAGCATATCCTCAGGCACTTATGGATTTTGAAAAAACATATCCGTCAGCTAAAATTCTGCTTATGGAGAATAATTACCGCTCAACAAGAAATATTGTAGATATTGCAAACAGATTTGTTGAAAAGAATAAATTCCGCAGAGAAAAACGGATAAATCCGATAAGAGAAAAGGGCAATAAGGTATTTGATATTCGTATAATCATACGGTCAGACCAATATAAATATCTTTATGCAATGGCAAAAAGCTGTGAGCGTGAAACTGCGGTTTTATATAGAAATCATGATAGTGCATTGCCTTTGATTGATTTGTTTGAACGCAACGGAATAAAATATTATTGCAAAAAATTTGATAATACATTTTTCTCTCATAAAATAATAAATGATATAAGAGATATAATTAATTTTGCATATAGTCCGCATAGTACAGATATTTTTATGCGTATATATTATAAATTTGAGTGTTATATATCAAAGCAGGCGGCAGTAAATGCGTGCAAGGAATGTAAAAGAAGCGGAACTCCAATTATTGAAAATCTGATAAAAAATAAAGACCTTTCAGAACAGGTAAAGGAAAAATGTATCAGCCTATACAATATGTTCGATACAATAGTAAAGCAGAATGCAGAAACAGCGGTAAGATTAATCGGATTTTATGGATATAAAAAGTATATCGAAAAAATGAATTATGATAAAAACAAGCTTACAATACTTGAAATGCTCGGAAAAAATGAAGTATCACCTAAGGGATTGCTTGAAAGACTTGATGAGCTTCAGCAGATTATTACAACGGATAATCTGAGTAATAATAATCAGGAGGACAGCCTGCTTGTATTGTCAACAATTCATTCAAGCAAGGGGCTTGAATATGACAGAGTATTTTTACTTGATACATTTGACGGAGTTTTGCCCTCAAATCCTGATTACAGTTTAGAGGATTTAGCAGAAATATATTTGTATCAGGAGGAAAGAAGATTATTTTATGTTGGAATAACAAGGGCGAAAAATGAACTTTATATGTTCAATTCTGAAAATGATGCATCTTCCTTTGTAGATGAGGCATTGAAGCTGATTGATGATGAAATTCTGAATAATAATGATGCTGTAGCATTTATCCGTAAAAATATGTGTGGCAAGGTGTTTACCCACCCTGAAAAGGGATTAGCAACAATAATTGGATTTTGTGGAGAAAATATGCTTGTTGAATTTCAGAATAAATCACTTGATTTTGTCAGGATAGGTGATTTGCTTGAATATTGATATTGATTTTCAAGGTTATTAACATAAATCAGGAGCAATGTTAAAAATATCGCAGAATAAAAATTTTCGTCAAAATGATTAGTATTTATTACAATTATTATGCATTTTGTTAATTGAATTTGGTGCAATAGTGATGTATAATAATATAAAATCTATTGTTAATAATAATTGAAAATAGAAAGGTTGATTGATTTATGAATAGATTTGTATTAAATGAAACATCCTACCATGGTGCAGGTGCAATAAATGCTATTCCAGAGGAGATTGAAGGCAGAGGATTTAAAAAGGTACTTGTAGCATCTGACCCTGATTTAATAAAATTTGGTGTTACAGATAAGGTTACCAATGTACTTTATCAGGCAGGCATTCCTTATGAAATTTTTTCAGATATTAAGCCAAATCCTACAATAGAAAATGTAAAGAATGGTGTTGCGGCTTTTAAGGCTTGCAAGGCTGATTGTATTGTAGCTATTGGTGGCGGTTCTTCAATGGATACCGCAAAGGCTATTGGTATTATTATAAATAACCCTGATTTTGCTGATGTTCGCTCACTTGAGGGTGTAGCACCAACAAAAAATAAGTGTGTTCCGATAATCGCAGTTCCAACAACAGCAGGTACTGCCGCTGAGGTTACAATTAACTATGTAATTACAGATGCTGAGAAAAACAGAAAAATGGTATGTGTAGATGTTCACGATATACCTGTAGTAGCTGTTGTAGATCCTGAAATGATGTCAACTATGCCAAAGGGTCTTACTGCCGCAACAGGTATGGATGCACTTACCCATGCTATTGAGGGATATATAACTAAGGGAGCTTGGGAGCTTTCAGATATGTTCCATTTAAAGGCTATTGAAGTTATCTCGAAGTATCTTCGTGGTGCGGTTGATAATACCAAAGAGGGCAGAGAAGGAATGGCTCTTGGTCAGTATATTGCAGGAATGGGCTTTTCTAATGTTGGTCTTGGTCTGGTACACTCTATGGCACACCCACTCGGTGCATTGTATGATACTCCTCATGGTGTTGCAAATGCTATTATTTTGCCAACAGTTATGGAATATAATGCATCATCAACTGGCGAAAAATATAAGGATATAGCTAAAGCTATGGGTGTTGCTGATGTTGACAATATGAGTGTTGAGGAATATCGCAAGGCGGCTATTGATGCAGTAAAGAAGCTTTCTGAAGATGTTGGAATACCAGCTGACCTAAAGGAAATTGTAAAGGAAGAGGATTTGCAGTTCCTTGCACAATCTGCATTTGATGATGCTTGCCGTCCTGGAAATCCTCGTGATACAAGTGTTGAAGAAATTATTGAGTTATATAAAAGTCTTTTGTAATTTGAATTTATAAAACCAAAATATTATAAAAAATCCCCTTAATACTTTGAAATGAGCTTTCAAAAATATTAAGGGGATAATTTTGGCTTTTTAAGTTTATTATTTTGAAAAATTGGAATTTTATGATTTTTTCTGAAAATAACCAATGCAATAATCATTAGCAAAGCTGCACTAACTAAAATCTGAATAGGATAAATATATAAAGAAGCCTGAGGAATTATCATAGCAAGTATTGCCAATGCTCCTGCCGGAGGAAGATACAGTTTAAAGCTGTAAATCAAAATTGCTGAAAGAATTATTGCAAAAATTGCCGCAACAGTCAATGGAAGATTAAGTAACTGACATAATATTCCTCTGCTTAATGCTCCTGCAAATGAGCATAAAAAGATAAGTAAAACTGCTTTTACAGGATGAGTTCTTGCCTTACATTCGATTTTAGAAAATTCGGTAAATGCAACTATTAATGGTGGTGCAACTGAAAAGTTGAATTTGAATTTTAACGCAATAAAAAACATTAAGCCTGCTATAATACTTCGTATAATTGTATTAATATAATCAGCTTTTGAGGGCAAAGCTAAGGGGATATATTTTTCCTTGTCCTTTAAATTCAGCTTTTCAAGAAGTTCAACTATTGCTGCAATTATTAGTGATAATAAAAATGCAGAAATCGGATATATAATGCTTTTGGTTTCGAGTAACACAGGCAGGACAGTTGCAGAAATCATAGGTGCAAAGCTTGTCTTTGAAAATATTAAAATTATTTGTGCTAAAATGTAGGCAATCAGCATATTAATCCATTTTGGAAATGGCAGAAAAATTGCTATAAATAATCCAATGACAGTACAAATGCTGACCAAGCCTACAACAAGAATTTTGTTTGTCTGCCATGCACGCTTTGGAGCGATAATCATCCCAATAGCAATAGCCGAAATTTCAGGGAAAATAATTTCCTTTTGATTTGTAATTTGTGATATTCCAACCATAAAAGCAACAATTAATGCAGTTATGAGTGTATTAATTATTGATTTAGATTTAAGTATATTCATTTTCACTTTTATTTATCTCCGCTATTTGAAATAATTTTACAGGAATTGCTAAAACATTATAACATACATTTTTGTATTGGTCTATGTTTCTTAAAAATTGTGATTAGTAAATATTATGACAATTTAGCAGTTTAAACAATTTGAATTGACTATTTTGTAAATTCAGACAAAAATTATTTTTTAGTGAAATCGGAGATGTCTATTTTACTCTATAATAAATATTAGTTCAAAAATGCAAAGGCAACAAGCTTGAGAAGGGGAACAAAAACACCACTTCACAATAAGCAAAGTGGTGTTTTTGTTAATTGAGTTTTAATTTTTTAATCAAAGCTTCTTGTAATACAGATGAATAATTAATATTCTCTTTTTCTGAAATGGTATTGAGCCAAGCAGGAATGGTGCAGTTTTTTCTGACAGCCTTATTTCCATATTTTTCAGCATAGGTATCTAAATCAACAACAATGAGATTAACAAAGTTTTTTTCATCATCAAGTATAATTTCATTTAATGGGGTAGGCTTAGGAATTATTTTTCCGTCCTCTAATTCATCAAGTACCCAGCCGGATGCACAGTCAATAGCCATTTCAATAGCTTCTGCAATATCATTTCCACTTGTAACCGCTCCAGGTAAATCCGGAAATGTAATAGTAAAGCCAGTATTTTCATTTTGAGAAAATACAGCAGGATAAACTAATTTCATATTAAATACCTCCAAATTTTTATATTAAGGTGGTGAGGTGAGCAGGCAAAGGCTTTATTTAAGCCCTGCCTGTTTGAAAATTGAATTAACTGTTTTTATATCGAGGTCGCCTCTATGATTTGGTATAGTTACTTTTCCCTTTTTTATAGGGTGAATGTAATAATTGTGAGAACCTCTTACATTTTTTAAGTACCAACCGTCATTTAACAGTATTTTTTCAACTTCCCTAAATCTCATTTCCTCACCTCCTTATTATATTATAACACGCATAATGTGTATTGCAAATATTTTTTAGAAGAAATGCTGATTTTTAGCTGATATAGCTTAAATTTTAATTGAAATGTTTATTATTTTATGATAAAATTAAAGTGTCATATCATTGACAGTATTTTTAGGAGTTGAAATTATATGAAAAAACTGCTGGCTTTAACGCTTTCAACTGCGATTATTGCAGGAAGTGTCTGTATGACACCTGTGTCCGCAGTTGGAGATTTGTCGGATAATGCTATTTCATTTGAAACATTCAAGGCATTGTATGTTCATGGTGTTCTCGGTTCAGATGATACCGAGGCATGGCAGGCTTGGCAAAGTGAACATGATGAAGAATTTAGCGAGGTTAATTCTGAAACTAAATATTTCTTTTTGCCTACCTCTTCAAATGACAGCAAGGCTGATGTTTATAATGCTTTTTCAAGTGATGTTACCTTGAATGGTACTAAGATTAATTCAGGTTCAACAAAAACCATTGATTTTGAACTTGGTACAACCTATAGTGTAACTGCTGAGGGCAAGACCTATGATTTGATTTTTATGAAATCCAATGCAGAAGCAGGAATATATATCAATAACAGTGATGCGGATGGCTATGGTACAGAGCTAATGACCTACTTAAATTCAAGTAAGAGCAATTCATCAAAGGCAAGTGGTGCTATTGTTGATTCAAATGGTAATATTGATAATACTGAGATAAAGAAAATTAAGGGCAGAGGTAATACATCCTGGGATAAGCCTAAAAAGGGATATAATATTACATATACTGATAATGTGAAGATTGCAGGAATGAGCAAAAGTAAAAAGTATTCCTTACTTGCGAATTATCAGGACGATTCACTTTCAAGAAATCGCTTTTTATATGACTTGTCAGATGCAGTAGGTATGCCTTATGCATCAGATTCACGCTATGTTGATTTATACTCAAATGGTTTTTACTGGGGAACTTATCAGATTTGCGAAAAGGTTGAAGTTGGTAAAAATAATCTGATTAATGATATTGACGATAAAGCCTACATTGACAGCGAAACAGGAAAAATAAATGAGGATTTTCCATTTGTTTGTGAAGTAGATGCAAGTGCAGGCGATGACGATTATTATGTTGAATGTTCCGGTAACAATAAAATTACCATAAAATCACCGGAGCTTGAATATGGCGACCCGGGATATGATGAAGTTAAGAACTATGTTAAAACTAAATTCAATGCATTTTATACAGCAATAAGGAATAAAAGATCAGAGCTTTCAGAAATTGCCGATATAGATTCGCTTACAAAAATATACCTGATTAATGAGTTGGGCAAGAACTGGGACTCAGGTGTTTCAAGTTTGTTTTTTACTTATAAGCAGGATGAGGACGGCAATTATAAATTCTATGGTTCACCTGTATGGGATTATGATAATTCACTTGGAAATGCAAACGGCATTGAGCGTGAGCTTAAAAGTATCGGTGTTTCAGATTACACAAAATATACAGGCTGGTGGTGCAAGTACAAGGGTAAAGGTTCAGTCCTGAAAAAGTCAACCAATGTTATGAACAATATTGCTCAGCATAATGAGATTACTAAAAATGCTCCACAGATATGGTTTGAAAATTTTGTGCCTGCAATTAACGATTTTCTTGGCAATACAAACAACGGATTAATGAAATCATATAAAGACTATTACAGTAATTTAAAGAATAGTGCTGAAATGAATTATAAAAGTGGTTGGCTGCTAAATACAGCAAGCTGGATAGCCGACCATTCAAAGCTTGATACTTGTACATATGACGGAAAAGACGATTTTTCAATCAATGGTTCAAAGAGTTATGATGATAATTTTGACGGAATGTATAATTACACAGTAGATTGGCTTTCTGGCAGAGCAAACTGGCTTTCTGCTCAGATGTTTAATAATTATACTCCAACAAAAAGAACTGAGAAGTATTTAATCGGTGATGCGAATAGTGATGGTATAATCAGTGTACTTGATGCAACTGAAATGCAGAAATATGTAGTTTCAATTACAAAGCCTAATGAAATTCAAAAGTTTGCTTCAGATGCAAACAAAGATGGAATTATTGATGCTGATGATATAACATTAATTCAGAAGTATATTGTAGAGCTTGAAGATGCATCAAATCATTGTGGTGAACAGGGTGAATATACATATTAATTAATATAATTTTAATATGTTTTGGGGCAATACTGTATTGAAAAATGCGGTATTGCCAAAATTATTTTATTTGATGGAGGTAAGATGGAAAGTACATTGTTTCAGATTTTAGAAAAATTTTTACAATTATCATCAAATACAGTCTGTGCGTTATACTTATATATTATGTTTAGAAAAGTTAAGCTTGATTTAAAAAATAGTTTACTTTACATATTATATACATTAATAATAAGCAGTATTTGTACTATAATAGCCTTTACATCGTTATCCTCATTAGCGATTGATTTTATGATATTGATATTGTTTATGTTAATATCTTTATCAGAACGCCGGCTGAAAATTTCTAATTTTACAATTTCTGTTATTTCAATTACAACCGCAAATTGTTTCAGAATATTATCTCTGATTATATCAGGTTTTGTCTTATACATATTTAATATTATTAATAATTATCTGATAGGTAATATTATATCTGTAATAATACAAATTTTGCTAACATATTTTCTAATGAAAATTAAAAGATTCAGAAGTGGATTTGAATTTCTTAATAACACCGATAAATCAAGTATAGGAATTATTATATCAGGACTAATAATATTGATAAACGGTCTGATAAATATTTTTAAGCTACATTCTGTATTTTCAGCAAAAATTCTGATAATAACAATTTCAGTATTAATACTTACTATGCTAATATTTATGATAATGTGGTTTAAATTTGGCATAACTGAAAATTATAAGGAAAAGCTTCAGAAAAGGGAAGAGGAACGATTACAGAATGAATTATCGCTTACTGAAAAAGAAATTTCCGAGCTTTCAGAAAACAATGCTTATCTGAAAAATACGATTGAAAGCAGTAACTACACCATAGAGCAAATCAGAAATTTTTTATTAAATAATTTAGATAATAATATATTAGTAAATGATATACAAAATCTTTTTGAAGAAAGAGCCACACTAATTAATAAATCAGGGGATAAAATTAATGCAGATATTAAGTAGTATAAATTTGATAAATAACAATCAGCTTATTGAAAATATATCTGAAATAGCAAGTATAATATTGATTTTATCAGGTATATTATTGGTGGTTATTGGAATTATATTTTTATATAAAAGAGTAACTGTAAAAAATGAGATTGATAAAGAACGAAAAAACAAGCTAAATCAATACGAAATTAAAATTGTGGAAAATCAGATAGAAATTGACAAGCTGAAAGCCACAAATGATGAGCTTTCAAAGGTTGTACATAGAGATAATCACATTATGGGAGCATTAAGGCAGAGTATCGCAAAAGAACTACAGGAACAGGTTAATGCAAATTCAAAATCAAATTTTGAAAAAATACCTTTTGAAAAAATACCTCTTGAAAAAATACTTCTTGAAAAAATATTAAAATTACTTGATAATCGTTCTGAAAAAATAGTATCTGAACAGGCAAGATTAAAAAAATTGCCACCCACAGGTTTACCGCTTATTGATGGTGCGTTATCGGATATGCTGATTAAAGCCAATGCCCATAACATACAATTTGATATATCAATAACAACAAATATCAAATCCCTGATAAATAATTATCTTACGCAAACAGAACTGCAAACCTTATTATGCGACCATATAAAGGATGCAATTATAGCAACTGAACATTCAAAAGCTGAAAACAAGAGAGTGTTTTTGATTATACGAAAAGAGAATAATATTTTTGAAATATCAGTTAAAGACAATGGAGCGGAATTTGAATTTGATGTGCTTGATACTATCGGTAAAAGCCGTATTACAACGCATAAAAACAGCGGTGGAACCGGTACAGGCTTTTATACAACATTTGAAACCTTGAAAAAATATAAGGCAAGCCTTAATATATGTGAGTATAAAAGAAATAATGTGTTCACAAAATCAGTCAGCTTTATTTTTGATGATATGCAGGAATATAGAATACTTTCATATCGTGGCACAGATTTACAAATAAATCTGAAAAGAGAAGATGTAATAATAAAAACAATGAATTGGTAATAAAGCAAAGCCCCCTCCTGTTTTGATGATAGGAGGGGCTTTTGCTAATTATTTTTTAAATTTGAATTTGAAACAGTGTTATTTGAGCATTGATTATCTTTTTTACGATAAAATATAATCTTAGGTTTAAGCGAGTTAATTCGGTTTATTATCAATTCAAGCAAAAAGCGTACTAACAATGATAATACCGCTACAAGCAAGGCAAATATGCACATAACAAGAAAAATTAATAAAAATGCTGTCATAAATAAAACATCCCCACAATCAATGATACTATCATTATAATTGTGGAGATGTGATTTTTTTAAGGAAATATGTTATTTTAAAATTATTTTTTCTGCGATTTATTTTTTCGACAAACAAAATAATAAAGTGTTAATAACTCTTATTTACAGGGGACTGTAATTTTACAAATTTTATTCTGCCTGTTTCACATTGGCTAATTATTTTATCTCTGCCGAAAATTGAAAACAAATTAATAAGCTTTTGTTCATAATCAGCTTGGTTATAATAAAAGATAGTAATTCTTCTAATTTTTCTATGCTCAAACAATTCTCTTATTATACTTTCATCTGTTTTATCTAATGAATGTCCGAGAATATAAAGATGAACACCACGATAACTACTATTCACCCAATTTCTATACTTATTATCCATATACATATGCTTTTGCATACGCTGAAAATACTTTTGAAAATAAATACAATCTAAATTATCACCAAATGCATCATCAGAAACACCCAATATTATATTGTTTTTTTCTATTTCTCCATGAATATAATGTATATTATCATCTTCAATAGGATGATAATATTTTTTATAGGTATTTGTGTAATTAAAATTAATTAAATAGTCAAAATCCAAGCTATTTATTTGCTCAGAATACAAATTACATTTAATTCTACTGACAAACTCTTTTAAATATAAATTAAAACATTTAATTAACTTATCAAGTTCATTTCTCAAGTATTCTAAAAGAATAGACTTTTGTTCTTTCAGCCAATAAGGGGTTACATTATCACAGGTATTAAACTCTTTAGATTTAAAAACTATTTTAGAAGAATTAGAACGATTAGGTTTACATAATTCAGTATCAATTATTTCTAATATCTTAAATATTAGTTTAATATCTGCAAATAATCTTAAGTCATATTGTTCATCTTTAGAATAAATTTCATTATAAAATTTTTCAATACTGATTAAAGCTTTTTCAATTTCTTTTTCAAAATCAATCCAGCCTTCTTTTTTGAATTTTATTGAATCAAAGTATTTTATCCAAAAATTAGATTGTAAATTTTCATTAAGAAATCTTATATTTCCTTTATTATGTGTATATTTTGCAAAATCTACAACAGCATTATCTGTCATTTTGCCTTCATTAGTTAATCTTATAATATAAAATTGCAAATTTAATTTATGCTCATTTTCCTCATATCGCTCATAAAATGTATCCCAATTCTTTGCAAAATAAAGAAAATCAGTATATCTTGTCGGCAAATGATGATACAAGTCAAAACCGTTGCCAATCATTAAAATATTGTTTGGTCCTGTTGTAATCACATTTTTATCTTCCATTACCCCACCTCATTTTGCCAAACACAAAATAATTTACTTCTGCAATGTTCCAAGACTTGCACACTTTAAATATGCATTAATAAATCCGTCAA